>CAYGBS010000007.1:0-29693 GCA_964348215.1 uncultured Candidatus Bathyarchaeia archaeon | reverse complement strand
CCAACTTTAGACTGTTCCTCATGCATCCTTACGCCCAAGATGGTATCCGTTTCTCAACACCCCAACATTGAAATAGTATCACTGGCGGAAGTAACAGAAGTCAGCGGCTCACCTGGCAATTATGAAGTTACAATCATCAAGCACCCAAGATTTGTCGATACATCGAAGTGCACATCTTGCGGTGAGTGTGCCCAAAAGTGCCCTGTGAAAACCCCAAGTGAGTACGACGTAGGACTAGGGGACCGAAAGGCAATCTATATACCTTTTAGACAAGCAATCCCAAGTTCTTACACCATTGACACAGAGCACTGCCTATACTTCACAAAGGGCGTCTGCAAGGTCTGCCAAAAATTCTGCAAGGCGGATGCAATTGACTTCAAAGAGAAAGGCGAGACATTAACTCTTGACGCGGGAGCAATTGTAGTCTGCACCGGATATGAACTACTAGATCCAAGCGTAGTGGAGCAGTATAGCTACGGCTTGCATCCCGACATAGTGACACACTTGCAGTTCGAGCGGCTGCTGGTTCAGGGCGTACATAAACCATCTAACGGAGAGATACCTAAAAAAGTTGCCTTTGTACTCTGTGTAGGCAGTCGAGTAGGACTACCGCGAAAAAGGGAGGGTGATGGCGAACAATATTGCTGCAAAATAGGCTGTATGAACGCCATAAAAGAAGCGTATGTACTTCACAAAGCGGTTCCTGATTGTGAACCATGGGTTTTCTATACCGACATAAGAGCTCATGGAAAAGGATACGAAGAGTTCTACGAGAGACTTCGAAACTATGGTGTGCAATTCATGAGAGGCCGTGTAGCTGAAGTTGCCCCCAACGGTAATGGGCTACTCCTGAGAGCCGTCGACACAACTCTTGGCATGCCCGTAGAAGAAGCTTTTGACATGGTAGTGCTAAGTTCAGAACTCAGACCGAGCCCAGGCACCAGTGAACTGGCACGAATGTTAGGAATCTCTACAGGTCCCGACGGCTTCATTCTGGAAAGACACCACAAACTCAGACCTGTAGACACAGAGCGCGAAGGAATTTTCGTCGGAGGATGTGCCCTCGGGCCAAAAGATATCCATGAAACCACGACGGAATCAATAGCAGTAGCTTCAAAGGTTTCAACTTTTCTGGGCAAAGGCACTGTTTCTGTCTCCCCTGAAGTAGCCTTCGTGGATCCGGACAAGTGCAACGACTGTGGAAAATGCGGTGAAATCTGTCCTGCTCAAGCAGCTACCAGGGTTCCTTCTACCTTCCGCGGTCGATGGGAAATAGATCCCATGTCCTGCGTAGGGTGTGGACTCTGCTTGCCAATTTGTCCGACACATGCAATTGACCTTAATCACAGCACTGAAAACCAACTTGTTGCCCAAATCAGGGCAATGGGAAAAGATGAAGGTGACTCTCTCAATATCATAGCATTCTTGGAAAGAGAGACAGCTTATGCTTCTGCTGATTTAGCAGGACAAACCAGAGCATCATATTCCTCCGCCTTCAGGATTGTGAGAGTGCCTAGTGCAGGGCGGATAGGTTTGAATCATCTTATGGCCGCATTTGCCGCAGGTGTTGACGGTGTTGTTTTTGTTGAGGGAGAAGACAGCGTTTTAAAGGCTGACAAGCTGAGGGAGCACGTTATTGAGCTGAAGAAAAAGTTGAGAGAGCTTGGAGTGAAACCGCTTCGCATAGTCTCAACCAGCGTTACTATTCCACAGTATAGCAAAATGGTAGACACTTTTGAAATGTTTGAGGGCAGATTGTCCAAAATTGGACGATTGCCACAAGAAACACGTGCCAAGGTCAAAGCGAGGCTTGAAAAGGAGATGCAGAAGTAATGAAGATCGAACCACGACTGAAAATTGCACCAGAAACTAGAGATCAGTCCTTCCTAGAAGAAGTCTTGGGGATGCAGGGCGGTGAAAACGTTCTCGATTGCATACAGTGTGGAGTCTGTGCAGGGTCATGTCCCGTTGGATGGGCTATGGATTTCTATCCACTTCAAATAAATAAACTGATACATTTAGGGATGAAGGACGTAGTCCTATCAAGCTCGACAATCTGGCTTTGTGCTTCATGTTATACTTGTGCAACTCGTTGCCCCAGAGGGATAGACATCCCCACGCTCATGTCCAGCCTTAAGAACTTGGCGATTAGAGAAAGTTATCCGGCGAAGATTTCGGTAAAACCAAAATTCCACAAATCCTTCACAGAGGTGATTAAGATACGTGGGCGAATTCACGAACCAGATTTGTTCATGATGCTCACGAAGAAGACAGATATGAAAGCAATGTGGCACAATGCGCTTTTTGGTTTAAGACTTTGGAAAAAAGGAAAGCTGAAACTGCTGGCCTCTGAAGTAGATCAAAAGTCTCAACTCCAATCTCTTTTTGAAGACGTTGAAGCTGCAGAGGGGGAAAATCAAGGTTGAAGTACGCGTACTTCCCTGGATGTTCCATTAAATCGACGGCGCAAGACTACGGCATTTCCTGCAAGACAGTGAGCAAGTTGCTTGACATAGAGCTCGTTGAGATCCCGGATTGGAACTGTTGTGGGGCCATGGATGCTGTATACGCCTATGACCCAATTCTTTCTATTTCTTTGTCAACTAGGAATCTCGCTCTAGCTCAAGACATGAGAATGGACATTGTAACTTTGTGTAGCGCTTGCTACTTTACCTTATCTCGGGCAAACAAGATGTTTCATGAAAACCACGAGATAGGAGAAAAAGTCATTAAGAAACTTGGCAAGGCAGGACTTGAATACGCCGGCGAGGTTAAAGTTAGACACTATCTAGATGTCCTTGTCAATGATGTTGGCTTCGACGAAATCGCCTCTCATGTGAAGAGTCGGCTTGACGGATTGAGAGTAGCATCCTACTATGGCTGCATGCTTGTCAGACCACCAGACATCGTTAGCTTTGACAATCCCGAGCATCCACAATCTATGGATAAACTTGTAGAAACACTGGGAGGCAAAGCCGCAAACTACGTCGACAAGGTAAGGTGTTGTGGAGCTTCTTTAGGTCTGACAGAAGAAGAAGTTATGATGAAAATGACAAAGGAACTGCTCCTTTCAGCGAAGAAATCGGAAGCTGACTGCATGATTGTTCCGTGTCCTATGTGTCACCTTAATCTAGACGCAAGACAAAAAGATATAGAGTCTTTTTTCGATCTGGACATTAAGCTGCCAGTACTCTACTTCACTCAGCTCATGGGAATCGCTTTTGGACTCAGCCCCAAAAAGTTGGCCCTTGAGAAAAACTTCGTGTCTCCAACAGCCTTACTTCAACATCAAAGCTAGATTGGAGCATTAGAAAGAGAAAACTAATCTACACCGCGCGTTTATCCTTCCGATGCCTTTTCACTTTTGACCGTCTTAAACTGACATGTGTGTTCACAGTAATCATCGCCTTTTCCCATACAAGTCTCCCGTTTTATAGTGACCATTCCTCCCATCGCCTTGGATAAGCCTTCATGATAGCTTTCGTGGAGGACATCACACATAATCTCAGGCATTGATGATGCTAACTCAAAAAATAGGCAGTTATGTAGCCGGTACTTTACCACGTCATTCTTTATTTCGATTATTTCTGGTTCAGCTCCAGATTCTTCAAGATACTCTTTGATGTACAGATCGATGTAGTCTTTTGGAGTCCATTCTTCAATGTTATATTTCCTTTTGAGTTGGTTTACGTCGCTTTCGCCCATTCGCATCCCTATCCCAGTTAGAAATTTCTTTAGCTTCTTTTCACCAATGAAAAGTTGCAGGCCGTCTATCAAGAATCTTGATAATCTCTGATAGTAGCGCTTAGGAAAAGTGAATGTTTGCGGTGCTTTTGTTGCTTTGTAGTATACCTTTGGCCTCCCAACTGAACCTTCTCTCTTTTCAGATGCCTCAATAAGACCAGCTTCGGAGAGATACTGCAAGTGATGACGAACTGTTATGGGCTTCAGACCGAGCTTTTTCGCGATTTCCTCGACTGAAAGCGTTTTCTTGTACAGAAGTTTCAATATTTCTACTCTTGAAGTACTTGCCAACACCCGTGCATACTCTTCAGTCTCACTCATCGGCATCAGCTTTAAGAACTGCTTTTACTACACTGCTTATATCTCTTAGCTTTTTAAAGCATGCATACAGCAAACTCGTTCAAATTGATAGCCATAACGCAATACCAGCTACATTAGTTTTGCACAATAAAGGCGAGGAAATTCAGTGGGCCTTTCCTGTGCTGTCGAATCTTATCGTTATGAAGCTGGGCCCCCTCCAATACACCATTTTGCTGGGGACTATTCTAATCAATGTCTCAGAAAACCGTTTATATTCAGCAGCAAAAGGAGTATGTACCCTCTGAAGAACTGGATACTTTTCCCGAAAGGATTTATAGGCTTTCACCAGCTTCTCGTCTCTGACCACACCTAGCGAATTAACTGTTTTTTCAACATAGGCCTCACCTTGCACCATGACGCCCCTGTTGTTGAAGGGGTTCAAACGGTCCCTAATGTCGATTGTCAAAGAGACTTTGGGGTTGACACGAATGTTTTTCATTTTCTTCGACCCAGAGGAGGTCACTACGTAAAAGTCGTTGCCTTCCTTGTCGAGGATAAAGAACATTGGCGCTATGTGAGGTCGATTATCTTGGTCAGTTGTGCACAAATATGCAAAATGACTGCTATCCAAAACCTCCCTCATTTCTCGAGGCAACCTCTTTCTTCTCACATCAATCACCCAGTGGAAGTCTAATCGCCCTTGCCTGCCGCCAATACACGATTTTCTCAGTTTCAAGTTTGATGGGTATTCGACTTATGAAAATCGTGGTTCTCCAAGCAAGAGGCAGCTTCTGTTCCTCTTTTTTGTACTTTTGCATGTACTCTGGATACTTTTTATAGAAGGCACGTCTGACTTTGAGCAGCCTTAACATGCCCAGAATGGCGTTGAGCGGATTGTAGATTTTCGCTTTGCCCGTAAATAGAACAGCACGGTTGTTGTATAGATTGTTCTCGTCACGAAAGTCGATAAGAAAGGAGATCTTGTCGTTTTCACGAATGTTCTTAAGTTTTTTTGAGATTTTTGAAACGACAAAGAATAACGCATTTCCAACAAAAACGAAAATGACAGGTGTTAGATGAGATTGCATGTTTTTGTCAGAAGTTCCAACATAGCCCACCCTACCTTCATCCAAGAGCCAAAGCACCTCTCCTGGTAGGCCTGGAATACGTTCGATGACGATGAGGGAGGCAGCTGAGAAACATAAGATTACAGCTGAGTATACGAGAAGGCACGCGAAAAGGAATATATCAAAACTAAAAAGGGGGTAGAGCAGCAGGGTTACTAATCCGAACACTAGATTTATGAGATCCATACGCTTCAAGGTTCTTAGTTCCCGATAGGCGGTATACCGCATTTTCGTCCGCATCTTAGAGACGCGTAGGAGACTTGTTGAACGTTCAAAAGCGACTACCGCGGACCATAGCCCTACCCCAAGTCTGTAAGATATATCCCATAGAATGAGCGCCACAAGTAGAAGAAGAGGGAGAGAAACCTTTCCTCCTAGCCAGTAACTGATAATACCTTGTTGGAAAAAGAGGATATACGAGAGGAGGAAAGCAAGAACTGAAACAGCCAAGTACAGTTCATAGTGATGATGACTGAACAAAGATCCTTGGTATTTGTCAATTACCTCTTTTTCTAAGGGAGCTGACGGTGGTTCTAATCGGTGAATGGTCACACCTATATGGTATATCAGAAAGCTCCATAGGGAGATTACGAGTATAGCTAAGGAACCGAAAATGATTGAAAGATTAGGGATCGATAGGTAAACAGCGATGGACGCCCCAACTATCTCCATCAGAAACATCTGGAGCGCTACGTTGTAGCCGCGAGGAAGCAAGCTGAAAGGTGGGATATTTTCCAGAATTATTTCATGTACCCATTTTGACATTGATCATTCAAGCGTCTTATGCCTTCAGGGCTTAGAAAGGCTTTTCTCTTGTATCCAAATCCGTAGCAGGCAGAGAGAAAATGAGAGGTTTTAGGTCGCTTTTCCCGCTCGCATTGCTTCTTGGAACAGTTTCTTCACAACAGTAATTCTAGCTTTCTGTGCCAATGTCTCTGTTGTTTCAAGGTCTAGGGCTTCTTCTGGACACCAAACTACACATTGCGGCTTCTCCAGATCCTTGCATAGGTCACAGAGGAAGACCACTTTTCTTTGTGGATGCAGAGTTATGGCGCCGTAGTCACAAGCTTGGATGCACCAGCGACACCCATTACACTTTTCTTCATCCACAATGATTATCCCTGATGCCGCCTCCTGGACCAATGCGTCTCTCGGACAGGCGGCAACGCACGGTGGATCTTCGCAGAGTCTGCAGGTGACGGAGAGGTTGATGAGGCCGCTTAAACGTATGACTCTTATTCGTGATTTCAGGGGGTTAAAGAGATTCTCCTTCGTCATTGCACATGCATATTCGCATACTGCGCAGCCTACGCATTTGTCTGGGTCTGCGGAGACAAACTTTCGCTCCTTAGCTATTGCCACTTTTCGTTTCCTCCTTTGCTGGTTTCTTCTTCGGTGTTTTTTGAGCGTTTTCTACAATGCCAATGTATTCTTCCATTCCGATTTCCTTCAGTTTTTCAATGGTAGGTATGCCTTCTTTTGTCCATCCTCGAACTTCATAATAGTCGTGTAGGAGTAAATCTAGTTCGGCTTGAGTCACATGGCTGCCTTTTGCTGGCCCTTCATCTGGAATCGGAACATTCATAATTTTCCAAGGCATGGTGTCGTCTCCTTTTGCCATGCCTTCTCGCACATTGAAGATTCTCCCTAAATTGTTGATTCTCTCGCCTGCAATTTGTAGTTCTTCTGCCGAAGTTTCTATGCCTGTGACAAAGGTGTAATATTTCGCCAGATCTTTGAACCCGTCGTAATATGTTCCCCTTGAGAACTTGCAGACAATTAGAGAGTCAATCACAGTATACAAGTCTTCAATGTTTTTTACCAGCTTGCCTCGCCCCTTCTCTGCTTTGAATCGGTCTACTGTACCTTTCACGTCTGGGCTATAGGCACCGTGTCTGTTATGGTCAGCTCCTCGGAAACTAACAGCATAGCCCAAGACCGCTGTCTTCATGCCTCGGATGTCGTAGCCAGTCATCTCGACGCCTTTAATGTGCACTGCATACCTCTCTGCGCCTTTACCGATCTTCTCAGCTGCTTGTTTGACTCCCATTGCAAGCACGTCACCGATACCTTCGCGATAGGCTATCTTCTTCAGGAGTTCAAGCGCCGCTTCATGGTTGCCAAAGCGCAACTTCAACCCTTCTGTGTCCTTTTTTGTCAGAACTTCATGTTCATAAAGATCCATGGCGAATCCTATTATTCCGCCTGCTGAGATGCTATCCATGCCGTATTCATTGCACAGTGCCATGGCTTTGGCGATGGCGTCTAGGCGCCCGACACCGCAGTTTGGTCCAAGGGCCCATAATGATTCATACTCCATCCTTGTAATAGTTCCTCTATATGGTCCTTCTGGCACGACAACAGTATGTTCACATCGCATTGCACAAGAGTTGCAGCCTATGATTTTGGCTACATACCTCTCATTCAAGTATTCTCCACTGATTTGCTCTGCTTTGTCAAAAGTCGCACGCGTGAAGTTGTTGACTGGCAATGCCCCAAGAGAGTTGAGGACAAGGACATTCTCAGGAGTTCCTAGGGTCCTATATTTTCTTGCGGCAGGACCTTTCATTCTCTCATGAATTACTTGTATGAACTCTTTCAGTTCGTCAAGATTGGCGACTTTGACGTCTTTTGCTCCACGTATGGCGATAGCCTTCATTTTCTTGGAACCCATGACAGCGCCCAAGCCTGTTCTTCCTGCTGCCCTTGTCTTGTCATTTATGATGCAGGCAACCTTAACCAAATTCTCCCCTGCAGGGCCTATGGCCGCGACGCGAATGTAGTAATCACCTAATTCTTCACGAATAGCGTCTTCAGTCTCGGCGGGAGATTTGCCCCAAAGATTGGTCGCATCCATCATTTGAACTGTGTCGTCGTCAATCCACACGTAGAACGGCTTTTCTGCCTTTCCTGTTATAACAATAGCATCGTACCCTGCGCGTTTCAATTCGGTGCCGAAGAATCCATGGGACTTTGATTCTCCAACTCCAAAAGATTGAGGTGACTTTGAGACGAAGGCATGTCCGTTGCCACCTGTTGGTATCATGGTTCCACTGAGAGGCCCCGTTGCCAATATGAGTGGGTTCTGGGGTGAAAAGGGGTCTAGACCTCTCTTAGAGTTTTCAAGGTATAGATGCATTCCTAAGCCGATGCCGCCAACATATTTTCTAGCCAGCTCTTCTTTCAATCGTTCTATTTTGACTTTTCCAGTGGAAAGGTCAATGTAGAGTATTCGACCTGCATAGCCAAGCACGGGTTTTCCTCCGATTGTTCTCCCGTCTAGAAAACAATAGAATGAGTGTACTAGTAAATATGCTTTTTTTCAAAGGACATGTTTGTCTGCATTAATAATAACTTAAGATCGAGAAAAAGTGCACGGACCTAAGGGTTGTGTTGAGGCCCTTATATCTGGCTCTTCAAGATTCACCAGTTTTTCCGGCGGGCGAATCTTTGACAAATCCCTTGCTCTCTCCTTGCCACCACCGTTCTTCATATTCCGATTTCCTTTTTCTCGAAATCACATTTTGACTATTTCTCTAATCTTGTTCTGGATAACATCAACAGGCTCAGTGGTGTTCACAAGGTAACAGGGCGCAAACTTGAAAAGCCTTCGAAAGAAGTTCTTTCTTATCTCAACCTTTTCTTCAGTCTTTACGATTAGATAAGGATTTAGAAACTGCTCAGGCTGAATCGTTAAATATTCTACCGCTTCTTCGTTGTTAAGCCTTCTGACCAGTTCTGGATCATCCTTGTCTCTTTTCAGCAATATGACTTTTCTTATTCGAGTTGTGTCCACAAATTTCTCTGGACCAGAAATCCATAAAGGGTCAAGCATTGCACGAGAGTAGTCGTGGGCTATGTAGGGGTCTTTGCTCTTCTTTCTAATCTCTCCTTCTGTCGCTCCTCTGGTTTTCAGTTGTTTTGCTTCTTCTTGGGTGAGTGGTTCAACGTTCTCCAGCTTGCATTTGTCCAGAAAGCGTCGTATTTCAGGGAAAACTTCCACGATGTTGGTTCGGATGTAAAATTTTCTTTCGCTTATGTCTGCGCTTACTCTTCCTTTTTCACCTCCTATGAATCTCACGTAGATCCAGTCGTCGCTGTGAAGTCGTGCTCCTTTCATTTGGAGAAGAGCATAGCTGTGAGTCGACTTTCCTGTCCCCGTGGGCGCTATTAAGACAACCCCGTCTCCCTGTATTTCTATGCAGCTGCCGTGGATGCTGTGTATGTCGTGCTGATCTTCAGCTATGTCACAGGTTACTCCTAGTGCCCAACTTTTGACCTGTCCGTAGTATTCTGTGTTGAATATTACGGCTGTTTTTGTTTCAGGGTTGTAAAAAGCATGTGGTTTGCCATTGCTAAAGTCAGGGTCTAGGACTGCGTAGATTCGTCCATGTGATCTGGTTTGACGTGACATGGAGAACCAGTTTTCTATCCAAAACTCGTAGAGGTGCGGGCTGTTTGTGAACAGCTGCATGCAGAAGCCGTCTATACTGACCTTCCAGCCGTAATTTTCATTGCCCAGGCTTCTTTCTGCAGTAGCTACGAGTTCATCTCTTTCTTGCCTTGATACGATGCTGCTTACCACACGTCCACGAACGTTAGTTATTTTGTTATAGTACTGCATGGCATCCTCTCTGATAATAGATGCTTATGGAGGAGTTGTCAACTTAAAGCCTTTTTATACGTAGATTCCGATAAACGGTCGCGATGCTGAGTGAGTTTTATTTATATAATGCAAATAAGAAAATTGCGTATACCTCACTATAACATCTCTCGCATGCTTCTCTTTCCACGATCGCTATTAATTCTGCTCCATGTTTGAATATGCAGTCTATGAAACATTCATGAAACATTTTATTTTTGTTATACAAATAGTACATATTTGTTTCTCATGCTCAAAAAAGTCAAACTATATATTTGACGTATGCCAGTTCTTATGCTCTTAAACCAACGCTTCGCAGATTGGTGAGAATATGGAGAAGGAAAAGCTTAAAATCGCGTTTTATTGGGCTGCTAGTTGCGGTGGTTGCGAGATCGCTGTTCTCGATATTAATGAGAAAATTTTGGATGTCGTTGCCAAAGCAGACATCGTGTTTTGGCCAGTAGCCATAGACATCAAATACAAAGATGTGGAAGCTATGCCAGACAAAAGCATCGATGCATGTTTCTTCAACGGGGCCATACGTAATTCCGAAAACGAGCATATAGCGAAATTGCTTAGGCAAAAAGCAAAGATTCTCGTAGCATTCGGGTCATGTGCCTGTGATGGATGCGTAAAAGGCCTCGCAAATCTCTGGAACAAAGAGACAATCTTTGAAAGAGCTTATCATGAAACTCCCTCAACCAAGAACCCCGAAGCCATGGCGCCAAAAACTCAGTTAAAAGTAAAGGAAGGAGAACTGAGTTTACCTGAATTCTATGATACTGTAAAAACTTTAGCTCAAACAGTAGACGTAGACTACTTCATTTCTGGATGCCCACCACCCATTCCATGCATTATTCAAGCCTTTGAAGCGATTATAAGCAGCGATTTGCCTCCTAAAGGATCAAGCTTCCTGCCAAACAAGTCCATCTGCGATGAATGCCCAAGAGAGAAAAAGGATAGGCAACTCTCCGAAATAAAGAGAATTTACGAAATCAATGACGATTTCAAAACCTGTTTCTGGGATCAAGGAGTAATATGCATGGGACCAGCGAC
The DNA here is from genome assembly GCA_964348215.1 of uncultured Candidatus Bathyarchaeia archaeon. GTDB lineage: Archaea > Thermoproteota > Bathyarchaeia > Bathyarchaeales > SOJC01 > CAYGBS01. Next base: position 18,824 of record CAYGBS010000007.1, on the reverse strand, counting down.
ACGGGCGGGCTGCGGCGCCCAATGTCCTAAAGTAAACATACCTTGCACGGGCTGCGATGGTCCAGGTCCCCGCGTAATTGACCAAGGGGCAGCTGCCATCAGTGCACTTGCTTCTATTGCAACAGATCCTGACGTCATAAATCAGGTTGTAGATCCAATAGGGGTTTTTTACAAGTATTCTCTTGCTCATTCTATTCTGCGGAGGAAGGTGATGAAGAAATGAAGGAAATAGTCATAGACCCAATAACGAGGCTAGAAGGCCACGGAAAAATAACCATCTTCCTGAACGACAGAGGAGATGTGGAAAATGCCTACTTCCAAGTTCCCGAGTTGAGAGGATTCGAACGATTCTGTGAAGGACGAAGGGCTGAAGACCTACCTATTATAACGACTAGAATCTGCGGCGTTTGTCCTGTTGCTCACCATATGGCCGGTGCAAAAGCTTTGGACGCGGCATTTGACGTTGAACCTACTGAAACGGCTAAGAAATTGAGAGAACTAGAGTACAATGCTTATTTTATTTATGATCATATATTACACTTTTATTTCCTCGGCGGTCCAGACTTTGTCGTAGGACCAGATGCGCCACCTGCTAAGAGAAATATTCTTGGAGTGATAGAGAAGGTCGGCTTAGACATTGCTAAAGAAGTGATTAAACATCGTGCCTATGGACAGAAAATAACAGGCATGCTTGGAGGCAGACCGACCCATCCAGTAAGTGCATGTATACCAGGCGGAATCGCAAAGTCATTGTCTGAGGAAGAAAGACAAGAAATCGAAGAGATGGTTAGAAGCTGCATAGAGTTCGCAAAATTCTCTCTGAAGCTCTTCGGCGATGTCGTTCTCAAAAACATTGATTACGTAAACCTGATCAAGAGCGACCCCTACACCTTAAAAACATATTATATGGGAACGGTGGACAAGAACAACAAGGTAAACTTCTACGATGGCAATATCCGTGTAGTTGATCCAGCGGGCAAAGAATTCGTCAAGTTTGTCCCCTCAGAATACTTAGATATTATCGAAGAACATGTCGAACCATGGACCTACGTCAAACTACCCTGCCTCAAAAAGATTGGTTGGAAAGGACTTACAGATGGTTCAGAAAGCGGAATATATCGTGTTGGCCCTCTCGGAAGACTCAACGCCGCAGATGGCATGGCAACACCTATAGCGCAAGAAGAGTACGAAAAGATGTACAAAACTCTGGGCGGAAAACCCGTTCACGCCACTTTGGCTTTTCACTGGGCTAGGTTAATAGAACTCATGTATGCAACTGAGCGAGCGCTGGAACTGATTACAGATGAAGACATAACAAACAAAGATGTCAGAAATAAGCCTGGGAAGCCCAGCGAAGGAGTTGGAATTGTTGAAGCCGCTAGGGGCACCTTAATTCACCATTACAAGCTGGATGAAAACGCTCTAGCCAAGAAAATAAACCTAATAGTGGCCACAACTCACAACGCCCCGGGCATCTGCATGTCCATAAAAAACGCTGCAAAAGGCCTCATACGTGATGGCAAGGTCAGCGATGGATTGCTGAACATGGTGGAAATGGCGTTTAGGGCTTATGATCCATGCTTTGCGTGTGCCACACACTTTGCCATCGGTGAGATGCCTTTGGAAGTGAAAATCTACGATAGTGAAAGGCGGTTGTTGAAAACAATAACGAGATGAGGAACTAGAAATGGACAACGTTAAAGTTGGAGTATTCCTCTCTGACGGCGGAAAACAGCTCTCTGAAATCTTGGATTTTGACGCTCTAACTAACTATGTAAAAGACATCTCCGGCGTGGTCTTCGTTGCGAGGGGCAGCGAATTTTGGCGAGAAAAAGAACTACAAACCATCGTTGATTCCATCAAAAACAAGAAAATAAACAGAGTTGTCGTCGCCGAAACTCTTCCAAAACTAAGCGAAGTAAAAATCGCTCAGGCAGTAGAGAACTCTGGCCTGAACCCCTATATGATGGAATTTCTAGATCTCAAGGACCACTGTGCATTGCCCCATCGGAAAACACCAGCCGAAGCAACGGAAAAAGCCAAAGCCATGCTTCTAGCAGCCGTAGAACGCGCTAAGCTTCTCGAACCCATAGAGAAAACTGAGTTTCCTACCATCAGATCTGCTCTAGTAATAGGGGGAGGTATTGCTGGTATGCAGACAGCTGTAGATTTGGCTGACCTAGGATTCAAAGTAAACTTGGTTGAAAAAGCGCCATTTCTAGGAGGCTTAGCTGCTCGTGCTGGTCGATTCTTCCCGACGGACGACTGCGCTATCTGCATACAGTCTCCAGCTTCAGACCTCAAAACCATCACCCATACATCACGAAAATGTGTATACCGTTCAGGTTTCACAGAGATTCCTAACCTGAACATCTTGACTAATTCAGAAATCGTGGCTGTTGAGGGAGCCCCGGGAAACTACAAGGTTACCGTGGAGAAGAATCCAAGATACGTCAACGAGAAATGTGTTCGTTGCGACTTGTGCACCACCGTCTGTCCAGTAGAGGTCCCTGACGAGTACAACGCAAAGTTGAAGACCCGTAAAGCCATTTACATGGATGTTCCAAATGTTCATCCACCCGTTTATGTCATCGACGACAGCGTTTGCAAGTTCTACGACTGCGCCAAATGCGTCGAGGTTTGTCCCACCGACGCAGTTAATTTGGACCAGAAAAGTGAGCAAATAACCTTAAATGTAGGTAGCATTACAGTCGCCACGGGCTTCGAGGAGTTTGATTCCAGCATTATCAAGGAATATCACTACGATGATTACCCCGATGTCATAACCAATCTTGAGCTCGCTAGGATGATTGATGGCTTTGGTCCAACAGGTGGCACGATTATTAGACCATCAAATCACAAGCCAGCCAAGAAAATTGTTCTGATTCAGTGCGTAGGTTCGCGAGACCGGCGCTACAACGACTACTGCTCAAGCATCTGCTGCATGATCTCGCTAAAACATGCTACCCTGATAAAATCAGCTTATCCCGATACTGACGTCACCATATGCTACATAGACATAAGAACCACAGGAAGGGAACACGAGGGTTACTACGAAAAAGCCAGAGAGATGGGAATCAAGTTTGTCAAAGGTAGACCAACTGAAATCTCGCATGATCCAGAGACTGACAAACTGGTTGTTGATGTTGAAGACGCCCTTCTGCGTAAATTCCTGGAAATAGATGCTGACTTGGTCGTTTTAGCTCCTGCTATGGTACCAGCGAAAGGCACAAAGGAGCTTGCTGAGATTTTGGGCATCGAGTTAGATGAAGATGGCTTCTTCAAGGAGTACAACGCCAAACTTAGACCGACAGAAACCAAGCTGAGGGGCATATACATCAGCGGAGGAGCAACTTTTCCGAAGGACGCGCCGACAACCTCTCTGCACGCCCATTCGGCAGCAGTGAAAGCTGTGAAGTTCTTAACTACTGGCAAGATTGTAAAAGATCAGAGGACAGCTATAGTTAATGAAGAATATTGCGGCGATTGTGAGTTTTGCCCAGTCACCTGTCCTTACGGCGCGATAAGTCTGGTACCCACAGCTGAAGACCACTTTGTTGCTCAAGTATCGGATTTACTGTGCGAAGGATGTGGCATCTGCGTGGGAACTTGCCCCCTTAACGCGATTGAACTCAGACATTCAAAACCAAACCAGATGCTTGCCCAGATGAGGGCTCTCATGTCTGTTAATGGAACATCAAAACCTTTGGTTTTAGCCATTTGCTGCTCAGAATGTGGCCACACTGCTGTGGATTCGTCAGGTATGGCTATGATGCAATATCCCGCCAACGTCCGAGTCATGAAAGTCCCCTGCACCGGCATTTTGCAAGTTCATCAGTTACTAGAAGCTTTCAAAGTGGGCGCTCAAGGAGTGATGATTGTGGGATGTAAAAGTGATGGCTGCCACTACGAAGTTGGCATTCAAAAGGCTGAAAAAAAAGTGGAACTTGCCAAAGTGTTGTTGAAGGAATATGGCATAGAGCCAGAAAGATTAGAGATGTTCAACATGGTGTTTATCGAAGGACACCAATTCGCTGAAGCGGCACAAATGATGACCGAACGGGTAGAAAAACTAGGCTCATTGCAGTTAATGGGAGGTCCCTGAAAAAGAGAGGTGAATCAAATTGGAGTATGTAACAGAAAGAGAAACAAACATGGCCTTCTCTGACGTAGTAACAAGTCGTTTGGGCGGCGAAACCTTAACCTTATGCTACCAGTGCGGAACGTGTGCGAGCAGTTGTCCAGTAGCTAAGATCACTCCACGTTTTAACCCTAGAGAACTCATCAAACTATCACTCTTTGGACAGAAAGACGAAGTTCTTTCAGGTGATTCTATATGGCTGTGCTGTTCATGCTACAACTGCCAAGAACGGTGCCCCCAAAAGGTCGAAATAGCTGATGTGATTTATGCGCTGAGAAACATCGCTTTTGACAAAGGTTACATTCCAAACATTTACTCAGAGTTTGTATCTGCCATCTTAAGCGAGGGACGAATAGTCAAAGTTTCCAAATTCACAGAAAACAAGAGACCAGCGCTTGGTTTACCGCCTCTCCAACCAACAGGCGTGGAGCCGCTGAGAAAAATTCTCTCCGCAACAGGGTTTGATAAGCTGAAACAGAAGGAGGAATCGTCATGACCAGCTACGCCATATTCTTAGGTTGCACCATACCTGCTCGGCAGCCAAACTACGAATTATCAGCAAGGAAATCGTTGAGTAAGCTTGGAATTGAACTTGTTGATTTAGCCAATATGACTTGTTGTTGTCCTCCACCAGTGCAGTCCATAGATTTAGAAACCAGTCTTGCAGTAGCTGCATACAATATTTGCCTCGCCGAAGAAGCTGACCTAAACCTAGTAACGTTGTGCAGCGGCTGTTTTGAGTCTCTTGCTATGGCAAATTCCATGCTGAAGACCGACAAAGAACTGAAGATGAAGATTAATGGCGTTTTGTCCCATGCTGGAAAGGAGTTTCAAGGTAGCAAAAATGTGAAACATTTTCTTCAAGTCTTGACAGATGATGTTGGACTGGAAAAGCTCAGACAGAGTGTTACTAAGCCCTTAGACAGCCTGAAAGTGGCAGCATTTTATGGTTGTCATGCACTTAGGCCCAGTGAGCTTCTGCATTTTGACGATCCAGAGCGTCCTCGTATTTTTGAAGATCTCATTGAATCGTTAGGTGCGGAAAGTGTCGAATATCGAAACAAGTTAAAGTGTTGCGGTGGGCTTTTGAGAGGTTTTTCCGATGACTTGGCCCTTGACCTCGCTAGAGAAAAACTCATAAACACGTCCAAAGCTGGTGCAGATTGCATTGCAACTCTTTGTCCCTTCTGCTTCGTCGCCTTAGATATAGGACAAATACAGGTGAGGTCGAAGCTCGATGAAAGCTATGACATGCCGGTGCTTCATTACTCAGAACTCTTGGCTTTGTCTTTAGGAGTAGACCCGAGGGAACTGGCACTTGAAACTCACAAGATCAAGACTGACAAGATTCTTAGTAAGATGCTCTAACAAGCGAAAACAGAACCTGTTCTTGCAACCTTTTTTCTTTGATTCCATTGGAATCATTCGAGTTCTGAGATCTACCTTGGTTAACACGGATTATCTTAATTTCGTCTAGGTAAGATGGTTAATGGAGGCAGTTTAGTGAATTATGAGGAAAGAGTAGATTTCGCTGAGAATCCTTCAGACTTCTCTTAAAGAAACTCGGAGCAAAGATAATCTTAGGAGGCTTTTATGGCCCTACAGCTAAATGTATCGACACGGAACATTCAGAGCTCGAGATGTTCTCTATTGTGAGATGAATCTGACGTTAAGACTTTCGGCTTTTTCTAAAAAGGGATATCTGTACATGTCGTTGATGCGGCCAGAGTGTCTTGTTCGCATCTAGAATGACTAGTCTAATGACCATTCTCTTACATAATAGTAGTTCATTGCTTTTTGTTCATGAGGTACTTGTGGATTGCTCGAGCAGCCTTTTTCCCAGCACCCATAGCACTGATTACTGTAGCTTCACCTGTCACGATGTCGCCTCCAGCGTAGACACCCTCAAGACTTGTTCTCCCAGTTTTCCTATCGGTTATTATCGTGCCCCGCTTACTGGTCTCTAACCCCTCAGTTGTCAGTTGAATAATGGGATTTGGCGTTCTCCCGATTGCAATAATCGCTGTATCTATGTCCATAATGAGTTCTGATCCATCAATTGGGATAGGACGTCTACGGCCAGATCCATCAGGCTCTCCAAGATACATTTTGATGCACTCCATCTGCTTCACCCAGCCCTTCTCATCACCGAAAAACCTCGTAGGATTTGTGAGAAGGTTGAAGATTATGCCTTCTTCTTCAGCATTTTCTACCTCTTCGGCCCTGGCGGGCATCTCTTTTCTCGACCTCCGATATACGATATAGACCTTCTTGGCACCGAGTCTTAAAGCAGAGCGGGCGGAGTCCATGGATACATTGCCGGCGCCAATGACGGCCACTGTTCTCCCTATCCGAATTGGCGTATCGTATTCTGGAAAGGTATAGGACTTCATCAGGTTCACACGAATTAGGAACTCGTTTGCCGAGTATATTCCACCTAGGTTTTCACCTGGAAGCCCTAGAAATCGCGGAAGCCCGGCGCCTGTTCCTATGAAGACGGCGTCAAACCTGTCTCTTAGAAGCTCGGGAATCGTAAAAAGTCTGCCAATAGGTGTGTTAAGTCTGATGGTGACACCTAGATTTTCAACGTAATTTGCTTCGGCCGCCACTATTTTTTTGGGAAGCCTGAACTCAGGAATGCCATAAACGAGTACACCCCCTGGCTTATGAAGGGCTTCAAAAATGACTATTTCGTGCCCAAGTTTGGCGAGTTCTGCTCCGGCAGTGAGCCCAGCTGGTCCTGCCCCAACAATTGCCACTTTTTTCCCGGTAGGAGGCTGGGTTGCTGGGATTTCAGCATCTTTTTCCAATTCACGATCCGCCACAAATCTCTCCAGTCTCCCTATGCTGACCGGGTCACCAGCTTTGCCCATAATACAGTTTTCTTGGCACTGCTCTTCTTGAGGGCAAACTCGTCCACAGATTGCTGGAAGACTGTTTTTCTCCTTGACTTTCCTTATAGCTTCGTCGAATTTACGTTCACTAATCAGTCTTATGAATGCTGGAATGTCGATTTCTACAGGGCAACCTTCTACGCATTTCGGCTGAGGACATTGTAGGCATCTTTCTGCCTCAGCAACTGCTTGTTCTTCGGTGTAGCCCAGTGCCACCTCGTTGAAGTTATGTACTCTTTCTTCAACTTTCTGTTTAGGCATTGGAACAAGCTTTCTGCAAATTTTCGATTTAGGCTGAGGCTTCTTTTCCACGTCAGTCGGCCTCGCGTTTCTCCCAATAATCCAGAGCAAGCTTTTCTTCGGCTAGAAACGCTCGTTGGCGCTTTATCAACTCGTTGAAATCCACTTTGTGGGCATCAAACTCGGGGCCGTCAACGCATGCGAATCTCACTTTGCCACCAACTGAAACTCTACACGCGCCGCACATTCCCATACCATCGACCATTATGGGGTTCAAACTGGCAATTGTCTTTATTTTGTGGGGTCGAGTCACTTCAGCAACTGCCCGCATCATCACTGAAGGACCTATAGCGTAAACGATGTCTATGGAGTAGCCCTTTTCAATTAGCATTTTGAGCACGTCACTGACAAATCCTCTGTGTCCCTTAGAACCATCATCCGTTGAGATATGAACCTCGTCACATATTCCCGTCATTTCCTTTTCCAAAATGAGTAGTTTCTCGTTTCGCGCGCCAACTATCGAGATCACCTTGTTTCCTGCCTTTTTCAGTGCCTTAGCTATAGGGAGACAAGGAGCAGTGCCAACACCCCCGCCAATAATGACTGCTGTTCCATAATTCCTTATGTCACTCGGATTACCTAAAGGGCCAACCACATCGTATAGCTCTTTGTTGACATCAAGAGAGCCAAGGTTTCTGGTTGAAACACCGACTTCTTGAAAAATAAGCGTTATATTGCCACTTTTCGGTTCCCAGTCAACAAGGGTTAACGGGATTCTTTCCCCTCTCTCATTCACTCTTATAATGACAAATTGCCCTGCACGAGCTTTTCTAGCAATCTCAGGAGCTTCAATCTTTATGAGCTTTGTCTGAGGAGCTAAGGTCTGCATGGCAGCCACCTTGTACATGTCACCAACATCCGAGGATTTTTCTGCATGTAGAAGTAGCTAACTACATAAATCGAACTAATAAATCGAACGCAAGCTACGTGCAGAAAGCTTTATGTCTCAAGAACGAGCAAGTCAAAACTTCCAGGAGACTGCAGCTTGACTGAACTAGACTGGAAAGCAATCCTTGAGGCAGCGGTTAAGATTGAAGAACAATCCTACGTGCTTTACACTATGGCACAGAAGAAGGTCAACTATCAGTCATCTAAAAAGTTCCTCAAAGAGCTGGCAAGCGAGGAAATGAAACACAAACAGAAACTCCTAGCAATAATTGAAAACCAGGAGAGGATTTCCAAACTTGGATCCCACGCAAAAAGCATTCAAGACCTAAAAATAGTTGATATTATGAAGGATCTGCCAATATCCGAAGACGCGGATTATCAAAAAATATTAATCTACGCGGCAAAACGCGAAAAAACCACCTACGAATACTATAAGTCACTGGCCTTGGGTCTCGAAGCAACAGAGGCTGGTGATCTATTTTCCAAATTGGCACAAGAAGAACTGAAGCATAAGAACAAGCTTGAAAGGGAATACGATGAATACATATTGAAGGAAAACTGACCACAGATTTTCTGCATGACTTAACTGCCAAAGACTAATGGGCGATGGCTCTGTGACCTTGCTTTCTGTGGAAGGAAGAAGCCTGCAGAACCTTGAGCCGTCAGCGCACACTTATAAACACCTCTCGCGTACAGATTTCGACTCGGACCCGATGAAAAGGCTCTCTTTCCCCAGAGAACATTATTTCACAAGCTCTAACAGTAACATACACATCCCCTTTGCAGACACAATACATATATTGCCTTTGGCTAAGAGCCTTTGAAGGCAAGGTGTCGAAAACGACTGGGAATTCCTCAGAGGAGAGCTATCGTCTAGAAGGAATTGCTTTCGGCCTAGCAGATGGTCTAATCATGTGCCTAGGTTTGATAATCGGGGTTGCTGAAGCTACTTCTCAAACGCGGCTGGTAATGATCACAGGGATAATTGGAGGTTTTGCCAATGCCTTTGGAAATTCTATTGGATTCTTTATGTCTCAATCAGCGGAAAGGGCATTGCAGATTCATGAGACTGAAGATCATGGTGCAACGACAAGAATACATTCGCAAAAGGAGGTTTTCATAAATAGCGTTCTTGCATTTATCTCAACAATCGCAGCCACGCTTGTTTTGCTGTCTCCATTCATGTTTCTCTTAATGAGCCAAGCTACAATTCTAACTTTCATCATTGGAACTACCACTGCGTTCATCTTAGGAAGCTACATCGGCAGAACAAGCCATGAAAGCCCGTATAAGACCGGTTTGAAATATGCTTTCCTCGCGATTCTGGGAGCCATAGTAGCTCATTATATAGCAGAAAGCATTCAACTGCTAAGCTAATGGGTTAATAGATACTCGACTAATGTTAGGAAAGTTTTCTTGATGCTATCTTAATGGTCGTACCTTGCTAGCCTTTGTAGTAGTAAGGCCGTCTAGTGTAGCCGAAGGCTTCTGTCGCAGCAACTATGGCTTGACCGACCGCTGTCCCAATTTGCTTTACAGGGCGATTAGTCACGTCACCTGCAGCAAAAACACCCGGGATATTTGTCCTTTGACGGCCATCGACGATAATGTAGCCATCTTTGTCAACTGCAACACCTGCATCGCTAATGAAATCCGTGTTAGGTACTTCGCCGATCTGAACAAAGACACCGTCGACCTCTACTTCCTTTTCATCCCCCGTCTTGTTATTCTTAAAAACTACACTTCTCACAACAGCGTCACCCTTGATCTCTGTAACCTTAGAATCCCATAGAAACTCTACATTCTGCTTCTTCAAAGCCTCTACACTGGCAACTTCAGCACGCAACTGGTCTTTGCGATGTACCAGTTTCACAGTTTCTGCAATGTTCGAAAGATATCGTGCGGACATTACAGCCGAGTTTCCACCGCCGACAACTACTACTCTTTTGCCCTTAAAAAAAGCCCCGTCACATAACGCACAATAACTGACACCTCTTCCGTGAAATTCCTTTTCACCAGGGACGTTAAGCAGCCGATAATGAGTCCCTGTGGCAACTGCTATTGCAGACGCCGAGTAAGTGTTTTTATCTGTTCTTACAAGATGTTCTTCACGTTTAAGCTCAAGTGAAGCTACTTTTTCCAACTCATTTATCTGCGCGCCGAATTTTCTGCAATGCCTAGTCATCTTTTCAACCAGTTCAGGTCCACTGATACTTTCAAAACCTGGATAATTTTCAACCCACGGCGTAACTGCTGCTTCGCCGCCAGGCGTTTTTTCTTCAAGTATAAGAGTCTTTAGTCCGCTTCTTCCGGCATATATCCCAGCTGTCAATCCCGCAGGACCGGCACCTATGATGATTAAATCCCAGTTTTCCATTTTTGCTCCGTTTTAGGCTACTTAACAGTAGCTAATAAGTTCGTTGCTGGCGCATTTTCAGAAAAAGCTTTATTAGTATTCTTTACGTTTTACCGAAATCGCTTGCGGATCTTAAGATCCGCTGGAATGTAACTTTGGAGTTGAACCGTAAACTGGAGAAAGCATAATGACTTACAAGTATATCTCAAAAGCTTGGGAGAAGCCAGAAGCCTCGTTTGTAAAAGATTTGATGTGGCAGAGGCTTATTGAGTGGCGGAAGCAGCCTTCAATTGTCAGAATCGAAAAACCTACAAGGTTGGATAGAGCGCGCAAATTAGGGTATAAGGCTAAACAAGGCTTCGTAATGGCTCGGGTTAGGGTGAGGCGAGGAGGCTTAAATAGGCCTAGGCCAAGGTCCGGTAGAACGCCGAGGCGTATGGGTTCTGTCAAATATAAACCTGCGAAAAGCTTGGAATTGATTGCTGAAGAGCGAGCAGCAAGGAAGTTTCCGAACTTAGAAGTTCTTAACTCCTACTGGGTTGGAGAAGACGGACGCCACAAATGGTACGAGATCATAATGGTCGACCCTGCGCATCCTGTTATCAAAGCAGATAAAGGCATCAACTGGATCTGCAGAAAAGCCCACAAGAGGCGGGTTTTTCGAGGCCTAACCAGTGCAGGAAAGAAAGTAAGAGGGCTTCGACAAAAGGGCAAAGGAGCAGAAAAGGTTAGGTAGTCCACTCCAGGTCTGCCGAGAATCCTAGTCTTCTCGCCAATCTGTTATTAGCGCACCCGCAACAGATCAAAAGTATCGGAGTCTTGAGGTAGAACCCCGACTCTTCTCCTGATTTTCTGCTGTCCCCTCCTGTCACGAACATCAAAGCGGAAAACCTTTGCTTCTCTAGAGGTCAAATGCCCTAGACAAACGAAATCTCTACTGTTGTGGTTTTCCCAGCGCCGTTGGGACCGACCAAAGCGAAAACCGCCCCTTTGCGAACAGTGAAGGATATACCGTCAAGGGCTGTAAGATCACCATATTCCTTCACATGCTTGATTTGAAGGATTTTGAGGGTCTTTTCTGCTCTAGGGCTCCTTTGGAATCTAAAGTATTGCTAGGGGTTATGCCATAATTCGAATGACCCTTTTTGATTGAGAGAAGCATATTTGCATCGTCTGCATGTTTCATGGACAATAGACAAGCGTTGCTATGACGCAGCCATAATTGTCCATAGGAACGCGTAGGACCTCTGTCCGAAACTTTATCGCTCCAATTTCTATTCCTCTAATCTCTGCCATCTCCTTAATCTTCCACTCTAATGTTTCCTTCAATGCTTTACGATCCATATAGCCATGAGCCTCCGCCACGATACCATAATTTCTTTCCTTCTCCCATGCCCATGCGATTCCAGCACCTATAGTCGTTCCTTCGTCTCCGTCCATGCGGGCGATCACGGCATGAGTTATCGAGCCTGCTGGCAGTTTCCGCCATTTTCTCTCTTTGCATTCAGGAGGCAGTATAGAGCTTACAGGCACTAAGTTACACTGTGCTATTCCAGCTTTTTTTAGGGCTAGATCGAAGGCGTTGAGTTCAGAGACAGGGCTGGTTGCCTTGGCACTTGTAACGAAGAACTCTTTGGGAATCATCTCTTGCTTTTGCCTCTCAAATGCTGAATGGAGATGAAGACATAGTTTTATTAGGTTTGTGGTAAACGTTGTAAGGAAGCCTCGTGGAAGATTTCATGTTTAAGGGATCAAAAATGGGTTTTCGAAACCGTGTAGTTGTCCGTAAGAAGAGTGGCCAGAAGCGAAGAGGAAGAGGTCTAAGTAGAGAGGAGTTGAAGAAAGCTGGCATCGGTGTCAAGCAGGCTTTAAGCCTCGGGTTGCCTGTTGATGTAAGGAGACGAACCGTTCACGACGAAAACGTGAAAATGATAGAGCAGCGATTGAAGGATTTACAAACGACTAGGAGAAGTGTTTCTAAGCGAAAGGAAAGGATTTCTCGAAGCGCAAAAAAAGGTCGCAAGAGTTGAAGTACCCAATAGATTATGTAGATATTCGCGTCTCAGCTCATGCCACCGAAGTCTTAGAAAAAGTAGAGAGAGCAGTGTACAACTTATTTCCAGTGGATCGCATCGAAGAAATAGAGTTAGAAAAAGACGAAATTAAGGGTCATTATGGAAATCCGATAACTCTTCTTCAGACACGGATAAAGAACGGAGAGATGATCAAAGCTTTCGTCAACAGGCTTACCACAGGCTTGAGCGAGTTCGAGAAAGAGGCAGTGCTTAGAGAAGCGAACTTACATGTAGAAAAAACCAATCTGTATCTTCGTCTCGACAAGCAAGCTGCTTTTGAAGGTGAATTCAGCCTTCACAGAGCCGATCCAATTCATATACGTATTCACTTCAGAAAGAGAAACGTTATTGAAATCTGTAGGGAACTCGGGTTAACGCCATGAAGCGTTTTGCAGACCTTCATTTGCAGCCAGATTTAAATGAAAGAGAACAAGTACAGAAACTGATACGCAAAGCTTCAAATCTAGGATATAGCCTTGTCGGAGTCTCCCTACATCCAAAAGCCAAGCAACATACAATCAGTTTTCTGCAGAGAACTTGCAGGAACTGCGGCATTGGCTTAGCCACAAGAATCGACTTAGAGCCGAAATCTTCAAAGAGATTATTGAGAAGTCTTAGGCAGTTTCGGAGGAAGTTCGAATTACTGGCTGTGAACTGTCTTTCAAAATCAGTTGCCAGGCAAGCAGCAAAAGATCATCGAGTTGATCTGCTGGTTTTTCCTTCTGTCAACCCACGTGAACGATTTTTTGATAGTGCTGAAGCAAGACTTGCTTCTCAAGGCGTTGCTGCGTTGGAGATTGACATAGGTCTACTTCTCGGGTACAGCGGCTTTTCTCGGATCAGGTTGCTTTCTCACCTGCGTAAGGAAGTGGCGATTGCCGAAAAACTTGGGGTTCCTATTGTGATCTGCAGTGGAGCAGTAGACTGTTTTCAGCTACGTGGACCCTACGATTCTGCAAGTCTCACTATGTTATTCGGGATGGACACTGTGTCCGCTTTGAAGGGAGTTTCTATTGCGCCTTCAGCCATCGTTGAACGAAATAGAAAGAAACTTGACTCTGGTTATGTGGCGAAGGGTGTGCGTATAGTACGGGAGGGATAGAAACTGCGGATGAGAAGGCGTTATCTGGCTTTGAAGAGTGAATGCACCCAGTCTTTTGATAAAAGAGATGTGATGGATGCGATTTGGGGTATGGTGTATCAGCTTTTTGGAGAGTTGGGAGCTAGTAGAGCCAGCTTGTCTTCGGTAAAGGGGTTTGAAGTCGAGGGAGTCATGGTTGTCCGGTGTTCCCATAGGACCCTGGATATGGTTAGAGCCGCTATCGCCGCGGTTACAGAGATCAACGGGAAGTCTGCTGTGATTCGTGTCGTTGGGGTCTCAGGAACGTTAAAGGGGCTTCGGAAAAGGTTGCTTAAACAACAAGCTTGAGGGAGCCACTGGTGAACAAGCTCCGATTTACTGAAAAGGCACTGCGAAGTTGGCTAGAAAACTCAGAGAACATTATAGTGGCCGGTATCGGAAATGAACTGCGTAGAGATGATTTTGTGGGTGTAGAAGTCATCAGAGGTCTGAAGGACAAGGTTTCCAAGCGTGTGATGCTAATTGATACTGAGACAGTTCCCGAAAGCTACATTGAGCAAATAACAACGTTCGACCCTACCCACATCTTGCTCATTGACGCTGGGTTACTTGGACTAGAGCCAGGTGACTCGAAATTCCTAGAATCAAGCGACGCTTTAGGCCCGCCAACTAGCGCAATTTCGACACATATTCTTCCTCTCAAAGTATTCTGTGAATATCTAGAGAAAACGACAAGGGCAAAAATCGCCTTCATAGTTGTGCAACCGGAAAGAATCGATTTTGGCAGGGGATTGAGCCAAGAAGTTGGAAGAGCTGCCGAAAAATTGGAAAAGACTCTACTTGAAATCTTGCCTAGGACCTCAACCTAGTGAATCTTGCCTTTCTCTCAAATTGCCTCTCATAAACTTTCCGAACTCTTTGTATGGTATCTGCATCTTCAAGGCTCTTGTCATCACGAATTCTTGTAATCCTGGCGAAACGAAGAGCCATGCCACTCTTATATTTCGGGCTCTTTTGAATCTCGTTATAGGCAACCTCTACGACAATTCTCGGTGCAACAATAACTCTGTGTCTCTCCTTTCTGATGGTTAATTCCTTTAGCACTCTGGTCATGTCAGCAATTTCAGCGTCTGTCAAGCCTTTGAAAGTTTTTCCCACGATCAGCAATTCACCAGTTTCTGCATCTCGAGCCGCAAGGCAATAATCCGAAAGCCAACCGTGTCTACGCCCGTATCCGTATTCTGCCGCTACTATAACCAAGTCTAGAGGTTCAAGGATCTTCTTGATCTTGAACCATCCTTTGCCGCGAACTCCAGGCGTATAAAGACTGTCAAGTTTCTTTGCTATTAATCCCTCATGCCCAGCTTCAATAGCTTCTTCTAAGAAATCTTCGGCTGGCCCAATGTCTCGGACAACAGTCTGTTTTGTTAGTGATATTGCACCTGCAATCTCAAGGAGTTTTCTCCTTCTCTCAGCATATCCGTGATTAATGTAACTCTGGCCGTCGACATACAGCATGTCGAAGAGATGAAGTTGGATTGGAACTAACTCTGCTACATGTTCAATTTTGCGGATTCTTCTGAAACGGCGCATAAGGTGTTGAAAGGGCATGGGGGCCCCGTCTTCGCCAACAGCGATGACTTCTCCTTCCAGAACTGCCTCGTGAGCACTAACTTCACTCTTGACAAGTGTAGCAATCTCAGCAAGACTTTCTGTTACATCCGTTAATCTCCTGCTGAAAATTCTGACATCGCTTCCTGATTTGTGAATTTGAATGCGCGCCCCATCCAACTTATATTCCAAGGCTGTTTGTCCGCCATGTTCCTTCAAAGCCTCAGCAACTGTTGCAGCCATCTGGGCCAGCATAGGTTTTACTGGTCTGAAAATTCGGAATCCCAGTTTCAGCAAGCTTTCTCCTCCTCGAGTCTTTGCAAGAACAGCAGTTTCGCCAATACTGCTCGTCAGCATGCTTGCTTTCTGAACAGGCTCACTTGGGATGTTGAAAGCCTGTGCCACTGCGAGCTCCATCAGGCCCTCATGGAAACCAGTTCGCATTTCCCCAATCAACACTTTCACCAAGTATTTGGCTTCAAGAGATGTTGCCGAACTCAGCAAAGCTTCGAGCAGTCTCTCTTTCTTTTCTCTTGAGCCCGTTCCAGTTGCCTCAGCGATAGCCTCGAATGTTCTCTTAACCTCAAGGATTGTTAGCTGTTTTCGGAAAAGCGTAGCTTGCTTTCTCATCTTCCCTTCTTCAAACACGATTTTTGTCGCGTCACCTACATCGCCAGTTTTACCAAAGGCGTGTGAAAACGCATCCTCATCAATATCAGTTACCTTCCTGATTGATCTATTGAGAGTCGCCCAGCTTACCTCGAGAACCCGTTGATCCCATTTTGGAAAGGCTCTGCCCAAGAGCATCGATATTGCTGGCTCGATTTCTTCAGTTTCGAGTTTCAGGATGAATGAGGCAACCCAATTGACCATAATCTTGCGTTTTGTTGTCGACTCCAATTTCTCGCAAAGCTCTGCTAAAGCTCTGAAGAGCGTTGGCATGTGGATCGCTTTCATAAAGAAAACTGTGTAAGAAAAGATAAGCATTCCCTGTTCAAAGAAGAAAAGATTCTCAGAAGAGTTGTGACGCAAGTTTGTCTTTGACTTTCCTTATCTTCTCCTTCAACTCCACAACTTCCTTGCTTTTCCCTTTTTTCAAGGCTTTGTAGCAGTCCACTATGTATTCGAGCGCGCTGACTCCGAATCGGTCGAACCCTTTTTCGAAGGCGATCTCTGCAGCTTTGTTGAAGCGTTCAATGGCCGTTTCGTAGTTTTTCAGCATGAAGTCACATTCGGCAGCCTTAAACATCATGTTTGAAGAGTCGAAGAAATTGCCTTTCTTCTCATATAGCTCCGAAGACTTCAGAAAATTCTCAGCTGCCTCCTCGTACTTCTCAGTCTCGAATAGAAGATTGCCTTTCTTGTGAAGCTTAATCGGGTCTTCTTTTTCAACGCTCATCAGCTTTCCACTCACAACTTTCTACACAAATGCACCACTTGTCTTAAATGTTTCCGCATAACTTAAGAGATAAACATCATAAGTTAGGAATAAATGAAGCACCTCACCGACATGCAATCCTCCAAAATGCTGCATGAAAAAGGAACCTATACTCTACTAGTTTCTGTGTCCAGCAAACTGAAGGTGAACGTGGGGAAACTCGGATTAAAGGCCTTTTTGCCAGGATACTATGCATACACAGGTTCTGCCCTTGGAAAAGGCGCGACCAGTCTGCCAAACAGGCTTGCAAGACACTTGAAAACTGTGAAAAATAAACACTGGCACATTGATTTCTTGCTCGGCGATGAAAACGTTGCAGTAGAAGCTGTCTTCTGTGTTTCAAACGAACAGAATCTAGAATGTCAAGTGAACCAGTCTATCAAACGTCAGTTAGATGCAAAGGTCTTGATACCAGAATTCGGTGCATCAGATTGCAAGAACCAATGTAAGAGCCATCTTTTATACCTTGGACATCAGGACGCTCAACCTGAGATTCGTGCATTGTTTGAAAGAAAATTTGGCGAAGATAGCTTTTTTATAAACCTATAGGACCTGTTAAAACCCTAAATATTCTTACTTGCCAAGTCGTAAGTGCAAACAGAAGCGCCTAGTCATGTCCGTTAGCATAGAGAAAGCAAAAGTAGATGACTTAGAAGTCCTATATAAAATCGAAAGAGAATGTTTTGCTACTGAAGCTTTTTCGAAGAGACAAATAGCTTCTTTTCTGCGAAGGCCAAACTCAATAAGCCTCTCAGCAAAGATAAATGATGAAATCGTCGGCTTTCTTATTGCCTCAATCTACGAGATGACAAATGAAAATATCGCCCATGTCATCACCTTAGATGTTGCAATGAAAGCTCGCAGAAAACGAGTAGGGCTCAGACTTTTTGAGAATTTGGAGAGAATTCTTGAAAAGAATGAAGTTAAGGCTTGTTATTTGGAAGTAAGGGTTGATAACAAGGCTGCTCGTAAGTTCTATCGGAAACTAGGCTATGTTGAAACTGAGATAATGAAGGATTACTATTGCTCTGGAAAAGATGGTATTAGAATGAAGAAGATACTGCAATAACCTCAGAGGAGCTTTTAGCCTAGAGCTGTTTCCCGAGTGACAGGAAGTAAAGGTTTCTCTTTATGTCAAGTTGCCTTCTAAGGGTTCCGCTTTCCATCTCAACAAGAACAAACTCCGCTGTAGCGTCAACCAAACATCCTGGCAGAATGTGTCCTCCGAAAGCTTCGCCTTTGCTGTCGCTGACTACGATGTGTCCATGGACAACAAGCTCATCTTCTTCTTTAACCGAGATGTTGCCCATTTCCAGTGGGCCAGGCTTTTCAATTCGCTTGTATTTTCCCCTTTGATAGTATCCCAAAACTGCCTTCTTCAAGGTGCCTATAAGAAAAAAGAAGGCAGAGTTAACGTTGTTTTGTTTAGCAGTCGAAGCAATAGTTTCAAGCAGGTCCTCGTCTTCGAAAAATCTAGCGAGAACTGTCCTCTTGATTCCAGATTCGATGTACTTCATATAAGCTTCCTTGTGCATTGCACAGTGCTTTGATGTTAAAAGCCTTTTGGAATTACAGATCTGCGAACCGTCCCCAGACTGAAATAGTGTTAGGCTGATCTCTTCAAGAGCCAGAGCAGATTCAGCATAGTTATTTGTATTTCATAATCATTATATCGCAAGATAAGCATCATTGAAATTGTGAATTCCCTTGGCGATGGAAATTAAAAGTCACAGGCTAGGCGCATACGTTTATGGGTTTCTAAGCGGGTTAGGGTTGATTCTAATCATCTGGGGCCTCGCTTCCATAATCGCACTGCCTTCAACGAATGCAGCTCTATACATAAGCATCATCTTGTTCGGCGTGGCTCTGTTTGCAATTGGCTCTTGCCGCGAAGCTTACTTGCGAGGCAGCTTGTCGCCGCAACCAAGCGTTCCTAATAAGACCTCAACGACACGAAACAGGTCTGCAACCTCATTGAAACCAACTGCAGAAGCAGACACTGGAACAACAAGGCAGATAAGAAAATATCCGGTTGAGACG
>CAYGBS010000006.1:0-32435 GCA_964348215.1 uncultured Candidatus Bathyarchaeia archaeon | reverse complement strand
ACTGCCATGACATAATTCATTGGAGGTTTGTTTCCAATGTAGACTACATTTTGCTCCTTGCTTGCTTTTGGCGATGTTCTTTCGCTTTCAACTTCTTCTTCCTTTGCCTCTTCTTTCGCTTCAGCTTCAGATGCCTTGCCTTTGGTTTGCTCTTTTTCTGACATGTTGTTGCACCAGTTTTTCTGGTTTGTTCCTTAGAAGCATGTGTCTTAAGGGTTACGGTATAGAGACCATTATGAAAAGGCGGCAAAAAGCGGCCATACGTGGAGACTTAATATAAACGTGTTTGCTCTGCTATGTGCCATTGATCTGGATTTTTCTTTTATTGAAGATTGTTAGATCTCTCTTTATTTTTTATCTGCAGAGTTTTTCGTTTTCTTTCAGCTGTTAAGATTCATGTCTAGCTGTTTGCCGAGCGATGGATTGATAGAAGCCGCAGAACGTCCTTTTGCAGAAGATTCTTCCAACCGCGGTAGAAGTGGAATGAGGCGTTGTCGCTGATTAACCGAGTTTTGCATGAATAGTGCCCACTGGAATGGCCCTTACAATCAGACTCTTTCTGAGCGATTTTACCACACTTAGCTTTACATAAATCATTTACGAGATCTTCTGCAACGGAGTGCAACCTTTCCAATTCGAAATGAGGTTTGAGTTTATTCGACACAATCTGTATCCCCTCTTCTCTTAGCTTTCTTCTTGCTGCTTTTGTAAACCTCCTGCTCACGAGGATTCCCTTATCATATTTTTTGTCCTCAATAGTGTCAACCATCTGGTCAACAGTGTCTACACCGACCCATCCTGATTTTAGTGTTGGCTTGGTTATGATACGCAGCAATATTTTATCGTTGGACTCATCATCCAGGGCAGTAATATCCAAACCTGTATTCCGTTCTTCCAATCTTTTAGATTCGTAATCCTTGATTGCCATAAACAGCTCCGTCTTTAATTCAAGACTCAACTTTCAACCTACCTCCTTGTTATTTCTCAGTCCGCAAGGGAAAACAAGATCATCATCGTATCAAAGCTGATCAGGCCTGTCAAGACCTAAAAACTTCAATCTCATCGTCCACCTGTAATACTAATATTCTCATAATGATTTATATACTCTCCTGACTGATTTGGCAAACTTCTCTTGTGCAGCATCGCATTTTTCGTTTTGGGACTCGTGTGGCAACGAAGTGAGTACGGCATTACCCAGTCAAAATCCTTTGAAACCCTCAAGTGGTCTCTTTTCTCTACATAAGGAACGACTATGGAAGAGTTAAATAGATACGACTAAAACTACTTCTCATGAAGACGTGGCTCAGCGTGAAGGTAAAAGTAGAGTATTTGGGCTTTGTCAAGAACTTACTTAATAAACGGCTTGAAGAGCTCGAGCTAAACGAAGGAGCTGCACTTCAAGAGCTACTGAGCAAACTCTCTAACTTTTATGGAAAGACCTTCACAAATGAGGTTTTTGAAGCTGGCCAAAAAGATGTTAAAACTGGCTTTGTTGTCACTGTGAATGGTGTTTTGATGGGGCAGCTTGACGGTGTAGAGACAAAACTGAAGAATGGCGATCACGTCATACTTATGTCTCTGATGACTGGCGGCTAACTGGCGAATCCGCAAGAGTTATAGTCTATTTTGTCAACTAGCATTCTCTCCGAGAGAGGACTCTATGTTGAAGAATCGAATCCAACCCTTCAAAGATGGCTTCAAGAGAGAATTTGACGGATACATCATCACGAACCAAATTAACATGCTCTACTTCGCAGACTTTGATGGTGCAGCTGCGATGCTCGTTCCGAGCGAAAATGAAAGCGTTCTCTACGTCTATGGTGTGAACTATGAGGGAGCAAAAGTTGAAGCAAAAAACTGTAGAGTAGAACTAGTGAAACGAGGAGAGGATTTAGTGAAGAAGGTTGCACAGCAAATTCTAGGCCTTAAGCTGGAAAAAGTTGGCTTTGACACGATGAATGTTGAGATGTATCGAAAGCTTAAGAAAGCACTAAGCCACACTATCAAACTTGAACCTAAAAGCGAATACGTTTGGAAGCTTCGCAGAGTAAAAGACGAGGAAGAGCTGAGGAGAATTCGAAAAGCTGCAAGCTTGACAATGGAAGGCATGCAAACAGCTAACGACACGATTAAGGCTAAGCTTCGCGAATGTGATGTGGCCGCAGAAATTGAATACGCAATGCGTACACACGGCTCCTATGGCTTGGCCTTCGACACCATCGTTGCTTCAGGCCCTCGCTCAGCCTATCCCCATGGAGGATGTGGTGAACGTCGTCTGAAAACTGGTGACCTCGTGGTTGTCGACATTGGGGCTACGTATAGAAACTATCATGCAGACATGACAAGAACGTTTATGGTTGGAAAACCGTCCATAAAGCAGAGAAAAATCTATGGTGTTGTGGAAGCCGCTCAGGAGAGTGCTTTTCAGAAGATACAGGACGGTGTGAAGGCTGCGGAGCCAGATACAGTTGCAAGAAATATCATAAAGAAAGCGGGGTATGAAGAGTTTTTCGTTCACGGTCTGGGTCATGGTGTCGGATTAGAAGTTCACGAGCAACCTGTTCTGAACTCTACTAGTAAAGATGTGCTCAAAGCTGGAAACGTGGTTACTGACGAGCCTGGGATATACATTATTGGTTTCGGTGGTGTTCGAATTGAAGACACAGTGCTGGTGAGGAAGGGCGAGGCAGAACGGCTAACTGGAGGACTAAATGTTTTAAAAAATTCATAAAAAACACATGTTTACTGTCGAAATTAAAAAGTATCCTACGCATCCTCATATCAATCATAGCATTTATATACTAGTTTGTGGTTTATGCAAAAATATGCACCCAGACAAAATTCCGAGACTTCTGTACGAATTGATCAAAAACTCTCGAAGAAGCGATAGAGACCTAGCAAAGGTTCTCGGCTTTTCACAGCCTACTGTTACGAGAACGAGAAGAAAGCTTGAAGACGAAAAATATGTTCTACAATACACTGCATTGCCAGACTTCACGAAGCTTGGTTTCGAACTTGTAGCATTTACTTTCACCCAGGGGCTTTCAGAAGGAAAAGTTGAAGCACCGTTCGAGTGGATTGAAAAGGACCCCCGAGTAGTATTCATCGCTGAAGGCAACGGACTAGGAAAGAACTCCATAATCATTACCATGCACAAGAACTATACCGATTACTCAGATTTCCTTGCAGCTTTGCGACTAAAATCAAAAACTCACACCGTAAATTCCTTCATTGCAGCATTGACCGGGATAAAGAAGCACCTTAACTTTGCCAGCCTCCAGAAAGTGTAAGCCTGAGAAATCCAACTACAATCAATCGTTTCGAAAAGGGTGGGTTCCAGAGCTATTACCCTGAAGAGCTAAAGAGCTAGGAAACAATGTGTAGAATGCCATAGCTCCGATGTTACTTGATGAATTCCAAGGATTCTTCCTATACTACTTTTCGCAGCTGGCAGTACAGAAATAGTGTATTTCATGAAGGCTTTTTCCGCTATCTTTCTCTTCATCTTCAAGGCTTCCAGATTTTTTCCTCAACTGCCGTGGGGTCGATTCCAGTTTCTGCCTCTGAAGGTTGTTTGCATCAGCAGAAGATCCTCGGTTATTTCTAGGTACATTCGAAATGTTTTTATAGCAAAAGATATTCTAACAGTTAGTAGTTAGTTTAATCTAAATAAATTAGATAAGTCTAACAAATGGTGAAAAAATGATCGCCACTTTTCTTCCCGCTTTCCTCATAACGTTCCGCGAGGCGCTTGAAGCCGCACTAATTATAGTTATCATCGCTTCCTACCTCAAAAAGATCAGGAAAGAAACCTTACACAAATATGTATACTCCGGTGTAGGCATAGCCATTGCCTTGAGCATTCTGCTAGGCGTCGTAATCCTCGCGGTCTATGGACAGCTTCAGTCACCGGCTGAAGAAATGTTTGAAGGGACAGCTGCGCTGATTGCCACAGTGGTGTTAACCTACATGATTTTTTGGATGGCTAAGAGTGCTAGAGAAATACGTTCAGTTGTGGAAGGGAAGATCGATATCGCAGTCACTACAGGCCAAGTGATAAGCATATTATTTCTGTCGTTCGTCGCTGTTTTTAGAGAAGGAATTGAAACGGTTCTATTCTTAACTACGTTAGCCTTCACAGACATGTGGGCTACTTTGGCAGGGTTGGTTGTAGGATGCGCAGTCATAGCCTTGCTGACACTTGTCCTTTACAAGAGCATTTACCGGTTAGATATTCAGAAGCTCTTTCGCTATTCAAGTGTGTTGTTGATTGTTTTTGCGGCTGGGCTAGCTGCATATGGGGTGCATGAATTGCTGGAGGCAGGTGAAGTCTTGGGGGTGCAGTTTGGAGTATTTGGAGAACATGCTTTCAACATCAATCCACCATCAAATCCAGATGGAAGTTATCCGTTGTTTCATGAGAAGGGTGCTGCGGGTTCAATATTCGCTGCCCTCATTGGATACGATGGCAATCCCGAGTGGTTGCGTGTTATCGTTTATCTTGGTTATTGGCTTGTTGTTGGTGTGTATGCGATTCGAAGTTTTAAGGAAAAGTAACACTGTGAAGTTTAGCTGTTCACATGCCTGAAAGGGGAATTGTTAGATTATATGTTGACATTGTTTTTTCCATTACAGTACAGAATTTTGTCGTGAACAGTAAAAGATTTTATAATACTGTCTAATATCACTTTATTACTGTGAGGTCTATTAACAATGCCATTTTCACTTCGCGTCAAGATGGACCAAAACGAGGTTGAAATCTCAGGCACACAGAAAGCAGTTTTGAAAATAACCAAAGATCTGCCAAAGCTTATTGAAAACATCTCAAAAGCATTTACCCATTTGAACTCTGAAGCTAATGCTGGAAAGATACCCTTCAAAGTACGATTAACCCCAAAATCGTCAGAGATGTATCCTGTGATAAAGAAAGCGAAAAACTGCAGCCAAGCTGTCTTAAAACTGTTAAAAACAGAATGGGGGGCATGGAGACCTCGAACCATGTCCGAACTTACCAAGGCCTTGAAGGCAAACGCTATCCACTTCCCTTCCACAACTCTGTCGGGCGTGTTGACATGGCTTGCAAAGAAGGGGAAAGTGAGGCGCTGGAAGACTGATGCAGGGTATGTTTACATATTGGCTGAGAAAGAGGGGGCGTAGATTCTGCCAGGGCATCTGCGAATTCGTGTCAAAGCTCCGTTTGGCGAGGTTATTGTGGAAGGAGACAACGCCAAAGAAATCCTAGATATGTTGCAAGACGTGCCTCCTGAGTTCATGGAGAAAATCAGCGGTTTAGTCTCATCCAAGTTGACGCCTCCAATGAAAGCGCAGTTAGAGGGAATTGTAGAGTTCACTACCGAAGGACCAGTAATCACAGCCAGAGGAAAGTTTACACACTATGAAGCTATTGGGCTAGTCTTGTACGCCTCTGAAAAGAAAACTAGTACAGCTACACAAATCGATCACCTACTGCAATCTAGCGGAATCAAGCCAATGGTGCCAGCAAGGTTAAACGAGATGACAAAGCGGGGTCTTGTATTCAAACCTGACCCTGGGCTCCCAGAATTTAGGTTAACGACCCAAGGAGAAAAGTGGGTTGAGGAAGAAGTTGCGCCGAAGCTGAAGGAGGTCTCCTAAAGAGTGAGTATCACAGTTCATTTAAGATATAGGGATGTTGAGGAAACTTTAACTGGCGATGTTAATAGTGTTTGGGCTGGTATCAACCGTTTTTTCAGCCAGATGACTCCCCTCCTTGAAGCTATACAAGGAGTTGTTTTGACAGTGGACTTCGAAGAGGTCATAAGGGCTAGTGACGGCTTAGTAGCCGCAGCTGAAGAAGGACCTGTAGTCCTGGTTTCGAAGCAAAAACTGACTGACAGTGAGGGCTTGCTCTTGATGCTGCTTGCAGCGTATGTCGGTGGCCGAATAGGCATTCTGGATAAAATGTGGCTGTCGAGGGACGAGTTGCATGAATGGTTGGGGAAAAGTAAGAAGATTACAGGTACTCGGCTAGGGGAATTGCATCGCGAAGGCTTGGTTGTGAAGACGGAGGACAATGCAGGTTTTCAGCTTTCGACTTTCGGGGTCAAACGGTTAGTTGAGGAGGTTCTTCCTCATATTAGAAGTGAAGTTTAGGATGTCTTCCGCAAACTTGTGTTCGTAGTCATGTATCGAAGAAAACATGTGGAAACAGCGTTGTTCTCAGTTTTTCATCTCGCCAATGCACAGGAATATCCGCAAAATGTATAAGACCGAAGCCTTTACAAGTAAGCTCTCAAGCTCTAGGAAGAAATCTCCTTGAATTTGGAACTCATGGTAGAAGACGTAGCGGTCAACCTGTTACGCCTAGCAGTGACAGAGCTGCCGAACGACATCAAAAAAGCTCTTCGAAAAGCTCATCAAGAAGAAACCAGCGAAGCAGGGAAAACACAGCTCAAAGCAATCCTCGACAACATTGAACTTGCAGAAAAAACTCGCACCCCCATGTGCCAAGACACAGGCACCATAATTTTCTACATCAAAGCTGGCGCCGAAGTCAGAAGTCTAGACAAGGTTGAAAGTGCTCTACGCAAAGCTGTCAAAAAAGCCACTATCGACGTCCCCTTAAGACCAAACGCCGTAGATCCCTTCAAACAGGAAAATACAGGAGACAACACGGGTAGAAATATTCCCTACATAAATTGGGAGATGATGCCAGGCGATATGCTTGAAATCACCGTGCTTCCTAAAGGCGGCGGCTCAGAAAACGTATGCACCATGGGCATGCTAGTACCTGGCGAAGGGGTCAATGGGCTGAAACGATTCGTCATAGACTCGGTGATCAAAGCAGGCTCGAAGCCCTGTCCTCCTAACATCTTGGGCATAGCTATCGGCGGCGGGGCAGACATCGCGATGAAACTGGCAAAAAAGGCTCTCCTCCGCCCTATTGACCAACCTAATTCAGATCCAGAGATCGAAAAACTCGAAATAGAACTCCTAGAAGCTGCGAACCAGACAGGCATAGGTCCAATGGGTCTCGGCGGAAAATTCACAGTGCTAGGAGTGAACATTGACTATGCTGCAAGACACCCTGCATCTTACCCTGTAGCTGTGGCCTTCAACTGCTGGGCAGCAAGAAGAGCGACAGCACGTATCCATCCTAATGGCCAAGTAGAATATTTAACACATGAGTTGAGATGAAAAGAGAATGGCTACATACAAGCTTACCACCCCAATCTCTGAGCAAGATGTGCGAAAACTAAGAGTTAATGACGTCCTATACGTTACGGGCACCATGGTGACAGCCCGAGACCAAGCTCACAAGAGAGCTCTTCAATTCCATAAAAAGGGACGACAACTCCCCGTAAACCTTGAAGGATTAGCAGTTTTCCACTGTGGTCCCATAGTCAGAAAAGAAGCTGCCGAATGGACTATTGTAGCAGCTGGTCCCACAACCAGTACACGAATGGATATCTTCGAAGACGAATTCATCAAAAACTTCAAGACTCGGGTGATCATCGGGAAAGGAGGTATGGGAGGAAGAACCACTGAGGCTATGAAAAAATACGGGGCAGTATACGGAGCTTTCACAGGTGGGGCTGCGGTCCTTGCGGCAACAGCGATTAAAAGAGTAAGAGCTGTTGAATGGTTCGACTTGGGTATGCCTGAAGCTTTATGGATATTAGAGACTGAGGAATTCGGTCCGCTAACTGTTGCCATAGATTCCCACGGTAACAACCTCTTCGAAGAGGTCAAGAGGAAAACAGAGGAAAACCGGCCAACAGTCTATAGGAGACTCGGCATTTAATCAAATAAGTAAACTTCTGAGCATGACGATGATTCCTGTCTGAAGCATCATATAGTTTCCGCCAACATCTCTAAGATATCTTTCACTGCAATTCTATCTTCTGCATCTAAGACTTTCACAGCGTCTTCCAAAGTTGTAACACAGAATGGACAAGCGGTGGCAACGATTTCAACACCGAGTTCCAATGCTTCTTTTATCCGATTTACACTGGGCCTCTTTTCAGGAAGAGCCTCTTCGGTCCAAGTTCTCCCTGCCCCTCCACCGCAGCAGAAACTGTTCTCTCGATTTCTCTTCATCTCGACCAGTTTCAAACCGTTTATTGACGTTAAGATGTACCTGGGAGAATCATATATATCATTGCGCTTCCCCAAGAAGCAAGGGTCATGGTATGCAACCTTTTTGTTAATGGATTTGGATGGCTTAAGCGTGCCGCTTTTGATGGCTTCGGCGAGAAATTGAGTATAGTGCTGAACACTAAGCCTTTGATTGCTATAGGGCTTGTCATTTTTGAAAGAGTTGTAACAGTGGGGAGACAATGTTACGATTTTCTTCGCGTTGATTTTCTTAAACATTGATGTATTATGTTCAGCAAGCATTTCAAATAATCCTCTCTCGCCAAGCCGAAGTATGTGGTCTCCACAACACCATTCTTCTGTGCCGAGCATCGCAAAGTCAACACCCAAAGAGTCAAATACTGAGACCACAGACTTCGCGATTACCTGACTTCGCTGATCATAAGCAGGTGCACAACCCACAAAAGACAAAACTTCAGCTTCAGCCGTCGTTGGAAATACTTTCACGTTCACACCCTTGGCCCAATCCATCCTTTTGCTCGGATGAATTCCTAATGGATTGTGATATCTAACAACACTCGTGAGCACATCTTTAACAGCTCTAGGTATATCGCCCGTCTCCACCATGAGACTACGTTCATCAACTATTGAAGATGAGGAATCAACTTCCTTCGGGCAAAACATTGTACACGAATCGCAAGATGTACACAGCCACACATTATCGTCCATAATCTTCAATCGTTCATCTACACCTTCATCTCTTGAATCAGAAACAAATCGATAGTTCGTGGCATACGTAGAGGGACCAAGAAATTTCTTGTCTATTGCAGCTGGGCAAGCAGAATAGCAAATCGAACATTTGATGCACAACGACAGGTCCCAATACTTCTTGAGATTTGTGGGCGATTGAATAAATTCCTCGAGCTTCTTTAGGGCCTCTTCAGGCTTAATTAGAACAGACTTTATTCGGTTGTATGCATCAAAAAATGCTTGAAGGTCAACAACCAAGTCCTTTATTATAGGCATGTTCTGAAGCGGTTCAACGACCAAAACGTCGGAGTCTAGCTGAAGCACCTGTGTATAACAAGCCAGCAAAGGTTTTCCATTAACCATGACTCCGCAGCTTCCACACACGCCCATTCTACACGAGTGCCTGAACGCAAATGTACCATCAAAATGATCTTTGATGTACATGAAAGCATCGAGCAAGGTCATTCCCTTGCGGACAGGTACATCGTAGGTGGATACGTAAGGTTTTACGTCTCGAGGATTAAAACGGTGGATTCTGAATTGAATATTTCTGTCGACTTGAGACTTCATGTAGCTCATCTCCTAGTAAGCCCTTGCTGTCGGAGGCCATTTGGTCACGGTGACATGAGCGTACTCAAGCCTCGGGCCCTCCTTTGTGTAGTATGCAAGCGTATGTTTTAGCCAGTTTTTATCATCACGTTTGGGACGATCAAGCCTAGTGTGGGCTCCTCTAGATTCTGTTCTTGCAAGGGCGCTAGCTATTGTAACTTCGGATAGGTCCAAAGTGAAGTCGAGTTGCAGTGCTTCCATAAGCCTCATGTTGAATGCATCATCTTTGTCTTCGATTCTTATGTCCTGGAACCTGCCTTTGAGTTTTCTTATCTCCTTCAGAGCATTCTCAAGTTCGGCGCCCTTTCTGAATACCCACACGTTTTCACTCATGATATGTCTCATCTCATCTCTGATAACTGGGATCAGTTCATCGCCTTCGCTGCCTAGAATTTCATCAAACACCCTCTTCTCCTCTGCCAAAACCTTTGCCTGTGGGATATCTTTGAAATCCTTTGAAAGGGCATGTTTGACGGCTTCTTCGCCCGCCACCGCCCCGAAAACTAGACAGTCGGACGTTGAGTTTGTGCCAAGCCTATTCGCTCCATGCACGTTTAGACATGAACATTCTCCAGCTGCGTAAAACCCTGAAACTGACGTCTCCGTCCTTATATTGGCGTGAATCCCTCCCATGGAGTAGTGGGCAGCAGGCTTGATTGGTATTGGGTCCTCGACCGGGTCTACGCCACTCAACTTCATTGCTACGTCTCGTATAAGGGGCAATCTTTCGTTTATCTTCTCCTCGCCCAAATGTCTAAGATCTAAAGCTATGTACGGTCCATAAGGCCCATCCAGTCCTCGTTCCTCTTGAATCTCCGTTGTCTCTGCTCTGGAAACTATGTCACGAGGGGCCAATTCCATTTTTTCAGGCGCGTAATGTTTCATAAATCGCTCACCCTTAGCGTTGATTAGGTATCCTCCCTCGCCACGAGCTCCTCCTGTAATCAATATTCCTGATGGAACGAGACCTGTAGGATGAAATTGGATGAATTCCATGTCTTTTAGAGGCACGCCAGCTTTGTAGGCCATAGTCATTCCGTCTCCAGTTGCTGTATGGGAGAAAGTTGTGAACTCATATATGCGTGCATAACCACCCGTCGCCATTATAGTAGCCTTACTGCGAAAGACAGCCATTTCACCAGTCTTCAACTCTATAGCTGTCAAACCTGAGACCACATTATCCCCAGCAATGAGGGAGGTAACGAACCATTCGTCATAGAATTTCACGTTATCATAGGTCTTAACTTTTCCATCTAACGTGTGCATTTCGTGAAAACCGGTCATGTCGGCTGCAAAGCATGCTCTCGGGAAACTGTGACCTCCAAAAGGGCGTTGGTTTATCTTTCCATCCTCTGTTCTGCTCCATGGGCATCCCCAATGATCTAATGAAACGATTTCCTGAGGGGCTGCTTTAACAAAGAATTCCACAAGGTCTTGATCGGCAAGGAAGTCTGATCCCTTTACGGTGTCCCAAGCATGTAGATCGTAGGAGTCCCCCTTTCTTAATACAGCAGCGGTTCCTCCTTGGGCGCAGACCGAGTGCGAACGTACTGGATAGACTTTCGAAATCACTGCCACATCGATTCTGCTGCTAGCCTCGGCAGCGGCGATTGCTGCTCTGAGGCCAGCTATGCCCGCTCCTACTATAACTATGTCGTGAGCTAGTGTCTCCAACAAACTCACCTTATATTTGCTGTTTGAAGAGAAACAAGTCTTGCAGACTAACGTTTAAAGCTTGCGTGCTGGCATAAAATGCTTCTTAACGGTGATGGCCAGCACACGAGCTGCGCTTCACTTTCTGGAACTTCAGTTCATCCTAATATGGAAACACGGTTTTTCTGCAGTTATATGGCTTGGGAAAGCAGTTCTGCTATGTCTAGGACTTGAATTTTGCTTTCCAAACCGGTTGTTTTTGCAGCATCTTCAAAGGTTAAGAGGCAGAAAGGACACGCTATGGCCAATATTTGTGCTCCTGCTGCAACAGCGTCTTTAACACGGACTTCGGCAAGACGTTCTCCTGGAATGTCTATCCACATTCTTCCTCCACCACCCTCGCAGCAAAGGCTTCGCTCTCTAGAACGGTCAAACTCTACGAGTTTTATGCCTGGAATGCTTTCGATAACCTTTCGAGGCTCGTCGTATACTTCATTCTGCTTCCCAAGAAAGCAAGGGTCGTGATAGATCACTGTCTTGCTTATTTCTTTTGAAGGTGTAAGTTCGCCTTTACTGATCAAGTCTGCGAGCAGTTGTGTGTGATGGATGGACTCAAAGTTTGTTTGTCCATATCTGTTTTTGAAGGAATGATAGGAGTGGGGGCAGTTCGTGACAACCTGTTTCACATTGTATTTGCTAAAGAGTTTCATGTTTTCTTCGACTAAGAATTCGAATAAGCCTTTTTCACCCATGCCATATACTTCGTTTCCACTGCAGTTCTCTTCGTTTCCTAGTGTTCCAAAGCTAACTCTCGCTCTTTCGAAGCATTTCACCAAGCTTCTGGCCACGTCCTGTACTCGAGGATCATAAGCCGCCGTACAGCCTACAAAATAGAGAAAATCAACGTCTTCTGCAACGTGTTTAATGTTCAGGCTTTGTGCCCATTCTGATCTCTTGCTTCTTATTCTTCCCCAAGGATTACCGTTCTTGAAGATGCTCTCTAAGGCGTCGCGGAGAGTTGAGGCGATTTGTCCCTTTTCCACTGCAAGGCTTCGGATATCTATTAGAAAATCGTAAGGAATTATCTCTTTAGGACAACGAATTCCACAGGTAGCACATGTTGTACAGCTCCACAGCTCGTTTTGAGGATGTATAGCTAGTTCGCCACCTGCAGAAACTTCACGCATGTATCTTCTTACGTTCAAATTAGCTTTTCGAGCCACCGGACAACTTCCAGTGCATATCCCACAGTGAATGCATTCGAGCAATTTGTGCTTCTGAACGAGTTCCTGCACATTCATTTTCTATGTCTCGTCTTGATAACATGAAACACAAAGGTTTTTTAAGCGTTTTCCTAAGTATGACTTTCTCTCAATTCAAGGAAAGCGAGAGAAGGCAATATGAGTGAAGATTACCCCAGAATCGGAATTTACATCTGCGAGTGCGGCGGAAATATAAGCGATGTCATAGACGTAAAGAAAGCTCTAGAAGCGGTAAAGAACTGGGAGGGAGTTGTAGAAGCAAAGTATCAGAAATACCTCTGTTCGAAACCCTCACAGGATACTATAGCTACCGCTATAAACAGGAAAAATCTGGACCGAGTCGTGGTTGCCAGCTGCACTCCTAGAATGCACCTTCTCACATTTCAAAGCGCCTTGGAACGGGCTGGGTTAAATCCTTACATGCTTGAATTCGTGAACATTAGAGAACAAGCATCATGGGTTCACGGTCCTAAGCCTTCACAAGAAGCCACAGAGAAGGCCATAAGTCTAATAAGGGGTGGTTATGAGCGAAGTTTGGAACTTGAACCTTTAGATAGCATCAGCGAAAAAAGTTCAAGAGAGATCCTAATTATAGGTGGAGGAATAGCAGGAATCACTGCAGCCTTAGAACTTGGCTATTTGGGTCATAAGGTCCACATTGTTGAACGGAATTCGAGTATTGGAGGCAACATGGCTAAACTAACTAAAGTTTTTCCAACTTTGGACTGTGCCCAATGCATACTGACGCCAAGAATGGCAGAGGTCGGAAGGAACCCTAACGTAAATCTGCTTACTTATTCTGAAGTGCAGAGCATAAGTGGACGCCCAGGTAACTACGAAGCAGAGGTCTTTATGAAACCGCGAGGCGTAGACACTGAGAAGTGCAGAAATTGCGGCGTCTGCGCCAAGGTGTGTCCAATTGCAGTACTGGACCAGTACAACGAAGGATTGTCAGAGAGGAAGGCAGCGTACATAGAGTTTCCGCAGGCGGTCCCTTCAGCTTACGTAATAGATTTTGACGCTTGCACAAAATGCTTGAAATGTGAGGAGCTTTGTCCAGCCAAGGCTGTAAACCTGGAAGACAAGGGGAGAATAATCGACTTGAAAGTGGGGGCTGTGATTATGGCGACTGGCTACGAGCTCTATGATGCTAACATGCTTAAGGAATATGGATATGGCGTTTACAGAGATGTAATTACCATGATGGAATTGGAGAGGACTGTTTCTGCTTCTGGACCCTCAGGTGGCTATGTGAAAAGGGCGGATGGCACCGATGTTAAAAAGATGGCAATTGTTCTTTGTGCGGGTTCTAGGGATAAAAATCATATTCCCTACTGCAGCCGAATATGCTGCATGTACTCGTTGAAACAGGCTTTCTTGCTCAAGAAAATGCTTGGAATCGACGTTCACGTCTATTACATAGATATTAGAGCGACTGGAAAAGGCTATGAAGAGCTTTATTGGCGAGACGAAGAGGCTGGAGTTGTTTTCACTAAGGGAAGAGTAGCTGAAGTCTGGAAAGGCAAAAACGGCAAACTTGTGGTATTGGCAGAGGACACATTGATGGGCGAAGTTAAAGAAGAAGAGTTCGATTTGGTTGCTCTAGCTACACCTATGGTTGCCCCTGCAGGACTTGAAGAGCTAGCTGGTGAAATGAAGCTATCTTTAGGTGAAGAAGGCTTCATAACAGAGAAGCATCCGAAACTTGATCCTGTAGATTCCCTTAGAACAGGAGTCTATGCATGTGGATGTGCACTGAGTCCAAAAGATGTTCGAGATACAGTTTCCGACGCATTGGCTGCAGCCGCCAAAGCTTCTCTCTTCCTCAAAGGAGAACGCATAACAACAAGCCCTGAAAAAGCTTTTGTAATAGAAGACTTGTGCACGGGTTGTGGAGAGTGTGTGCCAATCTGTCCAGTCAAAGCAATAACCATGGAAGCTGGAAAAGCCAAGATCAACCCTTTCATCTGCATCGGTTGTGGAGCATGCATTCCGGTCTGTCCAGAAGAAGCAATAGACTTCAAAAACTCAACAAATAGACAGATCATAGCCAATCTGCGAGGAGTGCTAATGGACAAGGCGGCAAATGAAGTGAGAATAATTGCTTTTGTGGACAAGAACGTCGGATATACTGGAATGGACTTTCTAGGGCTTGACCGTGTCAACTACCCGGAAAACATTCGAATAGTTACAGTTCCTTCAACGGCCATTATAGGCCTAAAACATCTGCTTTACGCCTTCACCTTCGGGGCAGACGGGATACTGCTGATTGAAGGACAAGAGGACATAGATGAACATTTCACTAAGAAGAGAATGATAGAAATGAACCGTTCACTGTCAGATTATAACATAAAAAGCATGCGGGTAAGATACAGCTATGTGCCCTTGCCAGTTTACAAGAAAGCCGCAGACTTATTCACAAGATTCGCAGAAAGAATCAAAAAATTCGGGCCTGTTCCCATGGAAAAACGTAATAAACTCAAAGAAAAGCTAGGAATCCAAGAGAGAAAAGAGCCATGAACGTAATTGTCTGCGTAAAACATGTTCCAGAAACGGCGGAAGCAGATATAGAAATCAACCCAACCGGAAAAGCTATAGAAAAAACTGGTCTAGTCTTTGACATCAACGAGTGGGACGACTACGCCCTAGAAGAAGCAGTGCAAATCAAAGAAAAACTAGGAGGTACGGTCACAGCCATAACAGTAGGCCCTGAAGGCGCGGATAGCACCCTAAGAAAGTGTCTAGCCAGAGGAGCAGACAAGGCCATAAGGCTGACCGACCCAAAGTTTGAAGGCTCTGACAGCTACTCCATTGCAAAAATCCTTCACAAGGCCATCAAAGACTTGCCTTTCGACATCATATTAACAGGAGCCTTAGCCAGCGACGACAGTTACGGATCGGCTGGCCCAATACTGGCACAACTTCTTGAACTCCCCCACACTACTATGGTGAAAAAAATCGAACTTAACGGTGACTTAGCCAGAATCAACCGTGAATTAGAAGGAGGCTTGGAAGAACTAGTTGAGTTGAAGCTCCCTGCTGTGCTTACCATTCAGACAGGAATTAACGAGCCCCGCTACGTCTCCATCATGGGGATAAGGAAAGCAATGCAGAAAGAAACACAAGTTCTAGACTTGGCGAAAATCGGCCTAACTGAAAACGAAGTTGGCCCAGCAGGCTCATGGATAAAAATAGAGAAGATGTATGTGCCACCCGTAGAAAAACAGGCTGAGTTCTTGAAAGGAAGCCCAGAGGAAATGGCTACGAAAATAGCTGAAATCCTGAAAGCAAGGGGGCTTGTGTGATGAAGGAAATCTTCGTCCTCGTCGAGCACAGACGCGGCCGAATCAGAGACATAACCTTTGAAATGCTAACCAAAGCCAGAGAACTGGCCAAAAAAACAAACACAGAACCAACAGCAGTACTCTTCGGAAGGGAAACTAAGGAGCAAGCGAAAAACCTCTCAGAACATGCGACAAAGGTTTTAGTTATTGAAGATGCCAAGCTCAAGAACTTCAACTCCATAGCCTACCAAAAAGCATTATCCAATCTAATCAGACAGCGGAAACCGTTACTAACTCTTATTGGACATACTTCTTTTGGCATAGATTTGGCCCCAAGCCTTGCGACTTCTCTAAATGCACCTTTGGCAACGGACTGCATAGATCTAAAGTTTGAGAATGAAACATTATCCGTCACACGCCAAATGTATGGGGGCAAGGTTAATGTTGATGCGACGCTTCGTAAGGCGGAAAGCTACATTGTAACTATCCGTCAAGCAGCATTTCCAGCGGAAAAGGAAGCTTCTATTAACGGAGAGATCATCGATATACCTTCTCCTCTTTCAGAAGAAATAACTGAAAAACGTTTCATCAAGTATGTTTTGCCTCCCTCAGGCGGTGTTGACATAACAGCTGCTGATATACTCGTGGGAATAGGACGTGGAATAAAAGATGAAAGCGAGATTCCATCAGTAGGTGAGTTGGCCAAAATCCTCGGCGGCGTCTTGGCTTGCTCACGGCCAATTGTAGATAAAGGTTGGCTTCCAAACGACCGTCAAGTTGGAAGTTCAGGAAAAACTGTCAAGCCAAAGCTTTACGTCGCCCTTGGAATAAGTGGCGCCTTTCAACATGTCCTAGGAATGAAAAACTCAGATCTCATCATTGCGATAAACAAGGACCAAAATGCTCCAATCTTCGGCGTCGCAGATTACGGTGTGGTGGAAGACCTGTTCAAGATAGTTCCTGCCTTAAAAGACAAAGTACGTGAACTAAAGGAAGGATAACAACATCATTCTCTCCACATTTTCTTGCAATAGCTGACTCCGGCTGCTGCTTTTCATTTTTCCAGAGACCCTAGATCACGCTTTTTCAGACATAGAAAGCTAGTCCTCTAATTATTCAGCATAGACGATTTTTGAGTTTGACTACGATTTAGCAAGACGCAATATTTAATACATACTGGTGCACATTAATTGTTTAGGAGAGCAACGTTGCAACACGTGAAGAAAGCATCTGCAAAACTAAAAGATGTTCTAAAAAACGCTTTGAAGAAAATCAGATTGCCAGGACTTCGGAAACCGCCTATGCAGAAAGTCATTCCAACAGTACAGCCTAAACCGATGCCTAGAGGGTTCAAGATCGTTGAAAGATATCCACTGTACGAGCCTTTCGCTCACGTGGCTATAGTGCAGAACCCAAAAACTGGTGAGTATAAATATATACTTGACGAGTTACAGTTAGACCCGCTGGAACAGGGCATTTACAATCGTGTTTTGGACATCTTATTGGCAGAAATTGAATCACCTAAACAAAAAATCGAAGATCCTAGAGCGTTTTTTGCCACAGAAGCAAGACAAATCGTTGACAAATACCGCATTAGTCTCGGGTGGCTACCCGACGTTTCTTGGTACAAAATACTCTATCATGCTGAGCGAGATCTTGTAGGTTTCGGAAGAATTGACCCATTAATGCGCGATCCTAACATCGAAGACATATCTTGTGACGGTATCAAAAAACCAGTTTACATATGGCACCGAAAATACGAAAGCATAGAAACAAATCTTGTCTTCCATGAGGATTCCGAGTTAGACAACATGGTGGTCAAGCTGGTTCACATGGCCGGAAAACATGTAAGCTCCGCATTCCCTATAGTTGATGCCTCACTTCCAGGGAAACACAGGCTTGCAGTATGCTACCGACGCGAAATCACACCCTTCGGCACAGCGTTTACCATACGAAAATTCAGAGAAGATCCTTATTCCATCATTGATCTGATCAACCTTGGAACCTTCTCCGAAGAGATGGCTGCATACTTCTGGCTCTGCTTGGAGAACAGAGCATCAATTATGGTCCTAGGAGGCACCGCAGCTGGAAAAACAACAGCTTTAAACGCTCTCGCATGCCTCATCAAACCTGGAAGCAAACTAATCACGATTGAAGAAACTGCTGAACTGAACCTTTCTCATGAGAACTGGGTCTCTTTGATCGCCAGGAGGAGTTACGGTCTTGGCGAAAATCAAACTGGTGAAGTAACGCTTTTTGATCTTGTAAAGACCTCGATGCGGCATAGGCCAGATGTTCTTGTAGTGGGGGAGATTCGAGGCAACGAATCTTATGTTCTGTTTCAAGCGATGGCCACCGGTCACGGCGGCATGAGCACTATGCACGCTGAAGACATAGATTCTGCAGTTAAACGTCTTACTCAAAAACCTATGAACATTTCACCTGCTTACATACCGCTGATGAACATCGTATTATCTGTTCAAAGGGTGCATTTGAAAGTTGAAGGAGAAACAAAGGCATTTAGGCGTGTAATGGAAATAGACGAAGTTGCAAACTATGAGGATTATCGAAGAATTTTCAAATGGCATCCTGCAGAAGACGACTACAAGTCTTCATTTGACAGTAGTGTCATGCTATCTTACATTTCTGAACGCACAGACTTGAGCAAGAAGGGCCTTGAAAAGGAAATTGAGCAACGGAGAAACGTGTTACATTGGATGAGAGAGCAAAACATTAGAAGCTACAAGGATGTCGCCGCGATTATAGCGGAATACTATGCAAGGCCAGAGGAATTCTATGAAAAAGTGTTAATAAGAGAGGTAGATGCGCTTGCCACTGCTAAACACTCTTGAAGGGCTTTCATTCCGTTTTTTCGGAAGAATAGCGCCAGCCTTCTTGAAGAACGTGTTTGAGTTTGAAGACTATCTTCAACGGGCAAACATGAGAATATACCCAGAGACCTATGTATCTCTGATGTTTTTCGTGGCATTCCTAACCCTCCCAGTCAGCATAGTCGCTGTTGTACTCCTCTATATCTTTCAGCTCATTCCCCTGATCTTCTTGGTGCCTACTCCCATCTTTGTTATGATTGTATTCATGCTTACTCCTATGTCAAAAGCTGGTGAACGATCAGCACGGTTAGAAAGAGAGATGCCGTTTGCGGCGACCTACGTGGCTGTTATGGCTTCGGGAGGGATTCCTCCTTATACAAGTTTCAAAAGACTTGGAGAGGCAGAGTTGTTACCTGCTATGAGCCAAGAAGCCAAGAATTTGATTAGAGATGTGGAGATTTTCGGTGTCGATCCGTTAACTGCGATGCA
Organism: uncultured Candidatus Bathyarchaeia archaeon; assembly: GCA_964348215.1. GTDB lineage: Archaea > Thermoproteota > Bathyarchaeia > Bathyarchaeales > SOJC01 > CAYGBS01. The sequence continues at coordinate 13,481 of CAYGBS010000006.1, read as the reverse complement.
AAAATCTGCAAAAGGCAATCCACTAGACATTTATCGCGAATTTGTTGGAGGTTACGCGTCTACTGTAATCATAGGTGGGGACATTACGAGCTTTCTTGAAACAAAGGCTGAAGAGCTGTTCAAGACAAGAGCCGCAAGAGTGCGAGCAGCCGCGGAACGGCTTGGCATGCTTCTGGAGTCATTCATCATCATAATGGTTCTCATGTCTCTATGTTTCTATATCCTATTCAGCGTAGAGTCAATCTACAGCACAGGAATGTCTACGTATTCAGGAATAATTCTATACACATTTGTCTTTACACCGTTACTATCATTTGTATTCATCTATCTTGCGCACGGTATGCAGCCGAAGTCTCCGATTACAGATTGGAGGCCTTACAAGGCCTTTGGAATCTGTTCAGTCATCGCTGCAGCGGTTCTTATGCTTCTCACCAACTTCTTCGGCATAACACCTTTTCCGTTTCTCGCACCGTTGGCAAATGTTGTTGACGTTCCTACGGCAGTTTCAATCGCTCTAGTGATCTCATCTGGACCCCCAGCCATCGTTCAGATGAGGCTCGCTGGGGAAAGAGCTAGCACTGAGAAAGGAGTTACCCTCTTTCTTCAAGATCTTACTGAAACTAGAAAAACGGGCCTTGCACCAGAAAAATGCATTGAAACTCTTTCAGATCGAGAATACGGCAGCTTCAGCAAGCATTTGAAGAAGATAACAGCTGAACTCTCTTGGGGTATCCCCTTGAGGAAAGTCTTCATGGATTTTGTGAGGCGAACCAAGAGCTGGGCAACACAGATTGTTATGTTTCTTCTAGTAGAGACAATCGATGTGGGCGGTGGCACCATTGCGATGATTGAATCCTTAGCGAGGTTTTGCACTACCACTCAAGAGGTGGAAAAAGAGAAGAAGATGTCCGTTAAGCCTTACATAATGATGCCATACTTTGCCGCTTTAATGCTGGTGGCTACAACTGTCATGATGCTCACTTTTACGACAAGAACAGTTAGCCTTGGTTCCGGAGGCGCATCAAGCCCTATTGACATAGATTCTTTACTGGTAATCTTCACGACTTCAGTCATAATCCATAGCTATCTAATCGGGCTTGTAGGAGGAAAAATAAGCGAGGAATCCGTTGCTGCGGGTTTCAAACACTCGGCATTATTGACGATAATTGCCATAATAGCAGCGAAAGTGGCTCCGTCTCTGATCAGCTTTTAGGGAGGTTAATTGTTGATATGACTTCTGATGTACGCGGAGTCTCGTATGCTATATCTGCAGTTATAATGACTGCAACTATTATAGTCTTAGTGCTTGTAGCTAGTATCTACACCTATCAAGTCCTAGAGCGACAAAAAGGTGCAGCTGAGTTTGAGGTTGCAAAGAAGTCAATCTTAGCCTTTGATGACGCACTAGAAAACATTGCTTGGAAGCCTCAGGGGGCCCGTTCAGCTCGATTCACAGTTAATTATGGGCAGTTGGAGTTAGGACCAAATATGCAGTTAATCGTTAACATCTCAGGCTATGAAGGCGCGAACTATTCCGTCAGTACTGGATACGCAGAATATCGCACAAAGACGACGTATGTCAACTTTGGAGCAAACTATTCCTCATACCTTTTGGGAAGTGACAAAATAATTTCTAACGGTACAGGAAGCTATGGAAGGGCATTAGTAAAACAAGCCTCAGGCTGGGTTGCGTTGACCCTGACTTATGGAGTACGGGTCATGAAAACCTCTGCAGTTAACGTTTCCGAAGGTGGTCAGCAGGTACTTGTCAATTACGTGGACATATGGATCATTAACATTGAGATAGATAAATGGTCAACATACATCGGTGATTTTGATCTTAACGCAAGATGTATTGACGTAAAAACTTTTCCTACTGAGGTTTATGATGTTAATGATGGAAACAAAGATTTCAACGTTACCGCTCAACTGGGAAGTGAACCTGAGAATTCAGCTCAGATTCTGCTCGACAATAACGCCGATAAAGTTGTTTTCAACTTTGTTGTTTCTACTGTGCAGGTGAGCATCTAAGAGGAGATGTGAATTGGTAGCTCCTCTAATGAGTCACCTCATTTGTACCAGCGCCTTGATCACTTTGATTTTTGTGATGCCGTTTTACTATTTCTACATAATAGACAACGTAAATGTCGAGATGATGAAGCGAGAACTAAAGGAAGTTGCAGACTACGTATCCAACTCGTTGGGCAACCTCTACTATCTGGCAAATTCTACTGACAGCGAAGTGGTGTTACGGAAGAATCTCGATTTGCCCTCAAACATTCGAGATTCAGTATATTACGTTGAAGTCGTTCACCTGAACGATTCGACCCAATCCATAAGGGCTCGTTTGAAAGACAATTCGGGGATATATGCGGATTCATGGCTTCTTCCTGGTCTGGAGGCGTATCAAGAAAACTGGTCGGTAGAAAGCAGTGAGAGGATAGTGGTTGCGGAGTGTTTTAGCAATAGCACAGGTGTATGGGTGTGGCTTACAGGGGGGTAAAGAGATGTATCGTAAGACAAAAGACTTAAGAGACAATCCTTACAATCTATACATAGAAAGAGCTTCTAGCTTAAGGAGGGATTAAATTTGGTAGGAGAACTGTATGATTACATAGTTTCCATCGTAGTGGTAGGCATAATTTTCGTATCTGGCGTGCTGGCTGTTCCAGCAATTAGTTATGTTAATCTACTTCATGTAGACGAGCAGCAACTTAGAAACACAGCCTTGAACGTGTTTGACGCGATACTCCTGGGAAGCGGCTCTCCAGCGGATTGGGGATCTACATTCCCTTTTAATCAGAGTGATGTCAGTACTTTTGGGTTAGCTTATGCAGGAGAGTCTTCACTCTACGTCCTTGACACAGACAAGGTGCAAAGATTAGATGAAGACAGCCCAGGATACATAAAATATGAATATGTACAAGACTTGCTTGAACTAAAGGACTATGGCTTTTCGCTCAACATTCTTCGACCTTTTGCAGTTGACTGGAATTTCAATAAGACAACTAGCTATGTCTGGTTTGCAGTTAATGTGACTCGCAGTCAAGATGGCAGACCTATTCCAAATGCCGAAGTAGTTTCAACAATAATTTATTCTGCAAAGAACGAGACTGATGAAGAAGCAGAGCCTTTGGTTGGTTTGACTACGCCCAAGAGTGCGTTCACGAATGTTTTAGGAAGATGTGAAGGAAATGAAACTATAGAAATTCCAGATGGGTTAACGCTCGTAAGAGCTGTTGCGGTCTTAAGGGTAACAGTTGCAGGAATGTCAACTATTGTAGTGGCTGAAGAAGACGAATCAACGCACGTAATGAAGGTTAGTACGTTTGGAGACAATATTACTATCTCCTTCCGAAATGAATCAGTTCCTACGAGCGGAGCGCGATGGATTGAAAACGTAATGATGTACAGCGAAGGAACATTAATGAAGATATATGAAGGAACGAGTGAGGACAAGATAACTTGGGGCTATGGTTATTTGCAGTGGTTCAAGACTTTTCTTGGTCTTAATGCCATTAACCCACCTTTACTGATCTTTACCGTGAGTGTTCCAGTAAAAGGTGAAGGCCGGATACCAGTAATAGTCACTGGTCCGTTTTCATTTTGGGATTCTTCCAGGATTTTCAGTTTTGGTTCTGATTCCGAACAAAGCGGTAATGTTGCGTTAAAGCTTCGTCGTTATGTTGTTCTCTCTGACATGACCTACATTGCAGAGTTGACGTTATGGAAAGAATAGTGATGGGAGCATTGAATAATAAGAAGGGACAGATGCGGGTCATTGAAACCTTGCTTGCTTCATTCATTTTCATATCCGCCTTGACCTTTATCAACATATTTGCTGTGCTGCCTTCTAGTCCGAAATATGAGGCTAGTGATCTTGAGAAAATGGGTCATAATGCTCTTCATGACCTGGATGAAAAAAGGCTTCTGAGTCGCTTCGTTTATAATCAAACGGAGTGGGAAGACCTTAGACTTGCGTTGACGATATTTTTGCCCCCAGATGTTTACTTCAACCTAACCATTTATGATGTAGATTACAACCGAGATGTATCGATATTCTATGGTACCGAAGAGGCTTTCAAAGGTTCAAATCCGACAGCTTCGGTCATTTACATAATCCCCGGGCACCAATCACAATATGACCCAAGAATTCTGGTATTGCAGCTTGTGAGAGGATGAAGCAATGAAAATGGTGGAAGACAAGAGCGGACAATTCATAATCATCGCGGTCATGATGCTAGCAATTATGATGGTGTCCATAGCTGTGACAATGCACGGTGTCGCAACATACTATAAGTACGAGAGGTGGGAAGAATACACAACCCTGATTGACCATATAAAGCTCAACACAATACGACTAGTCGAGATAAGTCTGGCCAACTACACGACAGCGCCCGAGGACAACAACATTTTAATGGACAGTTTGGCACAATGGCAAATTGACTTAAGGAAGTCATACCCAGGTCACGGAATCGTCCTAACATTCGATTTGGCCAATGGTTCCTATGAGGCTTATAATACAAACGTCAATTATACGCTCGGGCTGGCCCATTATTGGAATGAAAACGCTTCTTTTTCAGCTGCAAATGCTACATTCACTCTTGACCTAGCATCAATAGGATTAACTGGATACAAATTCAGGGCGACACCGTTTCTTGGCTTGACGATCCTTAACACAACCTCTAATGAGATTTACGTAGCTGTGAAAGGAAAAGAGGGAATGCCTGTAGCCAACTTAGAACGAGACAACTTCCAAGTAAGTAACCTGAATGTAACAGGTGTCACAATACACTACGACCAAAGTGAGCAATTTGTATATGTAATAGAATGTGACGGAGCTATTCCTGAACCTGTCACAGTAACAGTGTGGGATGCACAAGGGATACGAGCCGTCGCTGAATCAAATTAGTGACTATGACTTAAACCCTATTAGCGTATCCTCACCACTTCATCGCTCTCTTCATACGGGCATCTCACACCATTACGAGCTTCAGAATTATCCACACAATGTCGCCGACTGTAAGCGCTAGAATCAACCCTAACGTGATGAATATTAACATTGGCAAGCCTGGTGTTGCCCAAACCATGTTCTGCACTTTGCCCCTTCTTTCGGCTTTGACCAGTCTTTCAACGATTTCGTCTCGATCTTCATCTTTTGGAAATAGCAACAGGTGTCTCTTTATCTCTCCCTTCTGTGTTGTCTTCAGGTCTTCAAGGGGGTATGAAAAAGATCTTTTCAAGTCTTCAACTGAAACCTTGTAGCCACACAACAAAGTCAGCGCCTTTCGTCCGAATGATTCGCTTTCATATCCTTCAAAGAGCCTTTGCCCTGTTCGCTGTCTCCATATCAAGTTGCGGAGGAGAGCATAGAAAACGCTGAGCGCTGCTATAATTACTCCGTTGCTGAATACGGTTACGGGAAAAATCGGAGAGACAAACCCTGACAAGGGGATCGTAAGACTAGAGACAGAGGAGACAAAATCTGACAATGGTTCAGTCAAGCTTGGCTCTGGAATTGCCAGGGCTATACACATGAGTGCCTTTGCATCTGCTCCGCCGAATGCTCCAACATAAAAAAGGGCTATCGAAAATACAGAGGTTATTACAAAGAAGCTGCCGTAATAGATCATTGATTGAAAAGCGTCTCCAATAGGAGGGAAAAACAGAAACTGGGCAAAAGTCAGCAAGAAAGCAATGGGCGCAAACACAATCCAGACATTATTGCTGACTTCTCTTGTTTTGAAGTCGCTCCAGGAAGCGTAGACTAGAAAGATCAGGGAGACAAAGATGCGCGCCAAAGATAATAACTCTTCCATTTTGCGCTCCACATATTCAGTTGTCGAATAACGCCATTTATAGAGAAAGAAGTAATAAGAATTTGGCCTTCTTTTCTTTTAGTCTGTTGAAGAGGAACCTTTCAGGTTGATGGTGATTCTCTGATGAATTCCTTAGCTGCTCCAGCTTCAGGCACTACTTTGAAATAATATGTACTTCCATTCGTCCAAGAAGACGCTAAGGAGTTTGGCCAGTCAAGAACCACTGTGACAGACTGATCTACCGGCAGAACTTTTCCTGTGGAACCAAGATCCGTACTCGTTGTGACATCAATGAGGTTTGAAGCCGTGCTGCCTAGGTAGAGCCTGACAATTCTTGCATCGCTTGTTCCTATGTTTCTGATGACTATGCTGGTCGTTGAAGCTGTGGAGTTCCAGTATACATTTTCATCGTTAAGAAAGGTTCCACCTGCACCTGATTGTGCCCCAATGAAGGTCATAACCCAAGCGTAAGTAACGATTATTGCCGCCACTGCTATCACAATTAACAGTAATGTAGCTAGAATTGGAGAAATACCCTTTCTTGATTTCAGAATTCTTGGCAAGTTCAGTTGCACCTCTTCTTTAACCCTTCTGCAAATGCTTATTTAACACATATGAACCCAAAATCCACATAGCTAATCTCAATTTTCCATACTTTCTCGGAGAGGTTGTCAATTTTGTAGAGAACACTTGATAGCTGGATTGGCTTGCCATAGCTTGATATAAGGAGTACCTATAATATAAGTATATTGTTTATTAATATAACAGACAGCTAACAGACAGCTTTCGCTCCTGAAACGATTAGCTGTTATTTCTAGATCTTGTTTTATCAAAGAAAAGAGGGAGAAAAAGCGAGAAAAAAGGGAGGAAGGTTTGTTACTCAACCTTTACCTTCAATGTAACATCAAAGGATTCGCTATTTGTAGCACCTGTCTGGGCTTTGATAATCCATCTCACATACCAGATTTGTCCATTTCCCATTGTAAGGCTTCCTGTTGATGTAACATTTGTTCCGCTGGATACTATTTCGATACTATTCCCTTGTTGAGTACCTCCACCGTTGAATATTGTAACGTTGAGATAGTCGAAGTTCGTGCTAAAATTCCCAGTTATCGAGTAGAGACTAATATTGAGAGCTTTTGTAGCGCCCGCATTGTTTGTTATGTTAACAGCTTCTTCGTAGGTTCTTATTTCACCAGGTTCAAGTGCCGCAATCGTATCAAATGTTACCTCCGTACCCTGTGAGTTTATTGCATCGCCGCCTCCCATGGCGGTAGTATTCGCTCCAGTAGTGAACAATAGACTGGCCGTTCCTATTGATATCGACGTTCCGTGCATAAACAGTTCACTGTAGGTAGCAGCACTGACAAAAGCGATTAGGAATGACGATAGCAGCAAGACTGCCAGTTTTAGGAATTTCTTGTTACTTACTTTCACCATGTTACTTCACCTCCTTTTTGTGCTTTTCCAGCCAGAATCTTAGGAGCACGTAGAGACCTGCTCCTAAGACCCCGATACATGCAATCCCCAAAATTACATAGGCGTATATGGCGCCTGCAATGAAAGCAGGTTCTCCTATAGCGGACTCCATAGCCACGAATGCAGCTCCTCCTGTCAAAAGAGCGCCAGTTGGGATGGCTATTTGCCACCATTTTGGCTTTATCAGTGCGTAGATGCTAATGCTGACTACCATGATGTCAAAAACGAAAACGCTGATGAACATAAGGTCCAAAGGAATCTGTGGAAGTAGGAGTATTGGATCTGTTGCAACAGCTGCATAATTTACAAGGAACAGTGTTGATATGATGAAGGTCGGAGCTGTAGCGATGACTGAGAAAAGCTTTGCGATCGTTTTCTTCCTCCTGTAGAGAAAGAGATAGACATTGAGAGCAGCAACATTAGCAACTGCAATGACTAGGTAGATGAAGCTGTACCAAAAGCGCATGTAAACCGCGAAAGAACCCATGAATTCTCGGGTCACCAGAAGCTGGCCGAAACCTGCTAGAGCTATTAGTTGGTAGAGATAGGAAAGCTTTTCTGGAAAGTGTTTATCGAAGATACATGTTAGTAGACTTGTGGCTAGGAAGAAGTCTATGCCCAAGAGCATGAAGAACTCTGGCATCAAGGATTGCATTTTTTGGTCTTTCCTGCAGGGATGGGAGAGAATTGTTTTGTGTACGATTTAAGGGATATGAATTCTGAATCAGAATTGGATTTAGAATACGAAATCATTCGTCCGGCTTAAACTGAGACAACTGAGTCTTTTCTTTGCGGTGCAATTCTACGATAGAAAAACTAGATACAAACCGTTTTTTGCAGAGAGAGCTTAGATAGCGAATTCGTAAACATACGGTGGGTTTGTAGTGCGAGTTTGAAGGTTTGCGTCGAGAAGAATCTCGAGGTATCCTCGCTGCACTTCAGTGTTGTTGATGTAAGGGGCTTTGATAATTATGTATTTGTCTTTTTGGTAGAAGTCACCAAGCCCTTGGATACGTAGCCGTTTGAAGACTTCTGGCCATTTTTCTTTATCGGTGGGGTCCAGGTTTAAGGTGGCTTCCATGCTGATTTTTGCGGCCTCACCAGCTTTTCTGCCCACTTCATAGTGTTGTTCTGGAGGGACGTATTGGAGCAAGGTGTTGATGAATTCGATGTTGATAAAGGCGATTCTGCTGATTCCAGCGTAGTATTCGCCTGGGTACTTCCAATCGTAGATCATCATGCTTCTGTAGACATCTAGCATTTTGGAGATGAGCTGTTTTATGCCTGCTTCTTTTCCGTCTTGTATTAGTTTGTCTATGTATTGGCGTTCGTCCTCTTCGAGGATTATGGTGGTGCGGCGTACGGTATCTTTCTTGTTTTTTGACGGTGATGCGTCTTTGGCTGGCTGCATACTTCGTATATCTCGCCACATACCTTATATGTTTTGTTGTCTAGTAAGCAGCTAAACAGCGCAGAGTGTCTATGCTGCCCAGAAAGGAGTTGTCCTCTTTCTCATCAATTCTACGTATTTATTCAAAGCTTCTAGTTCTTCGTCCGCTAGTCGGTCTTGGAATTTTGTGAGCAAGGCTTTGGCGTCGGCCTCTGGAACTCGAACGTAAAGAAGGTCTCTCTCATCTATGTGGCGTCCTACTATAGGCTTGTCTAGAGAAACAGCCACCTGCATTTCAGCCACAGCTTCAGATATCGGGTTCCCTCGATCTTGGATCTGCATGATTTCTCCCACGTTTTCTCCGTCTTCCTTTACAAGAACGGCTTTTGGTCTTATTCGCCCTGCTAAAACTTCAACTCCTACAATGGCCGGTTTAGCTTTTCTGAAAACGTAGCCTGGCAGTATTTTGATTACGCCTGGTTTGACGAGGCGATCGAATTCTTCAAGAGCTAGTTTCAGGCGCTCGCTTCGTATCCACTCTGTAGATTCTTCGATTAATTGGTAAATAACATTCTGCTGAAAAATTTTGACCCCGCGATCTCTAGCTTCCTCATCTGCATCGGGAAGCACTTTTACATTGAACGCTAAAATGGCTCCGTACAGCGGCTCATGTTCCTTCACGACATTGGCTTCTATGACGTCCCGTTTTGATACATCGCCAACATCAGCCATTCGTACAGGAATTGTTTCCCTCCTCAAGCTCTCCGCAATGGCCTCCAAGGAACCCAAAGCGTCGGTCTTTAACACAACCCCATCGATGTCAGTAGAGATTTTGACCTTCTCCACTTCCTCGAAAACGGTCTTAGCAAACTTTTCAGTCTCTTCTTTCGTTGGCACCACGTACAACGGAGCCCCAGCTAACGCGGCGTCCAAATCCGGAGCAGCTATCTTTATCCCTGAAGCAGCTGAAACAGAGTCCACCGAAGAGAACTTGTCGCGAGGATCTCTTATTTCATCCAGGGGCTTAGGCAAGAGAACAGCGCGGACTTTTGTTACAATCGGCTTATTTTTCCCTCCAACGACAATTGTGTCTCCCTTACAAAGAACCCCATCATATACAATTGCATTAACAGTCATTCCCAATCCAGCCTCTTCCTTCACCTCTAACACTGTTCCCTTCCCAGGCCCTCTTGTCACTTGCAATCGTCCTGTGAGATACTGTTGTGTTAGTCCTACTAGAACCGATAAGAGTTCTGGAATTCCTTCTCCTGTCTTTGCGCTAGTCGGCACAAGGGCGATTGTCTGAGTGAAATCCTTTATTTTGTCGAAGCGTTCGCATTGGAAACTTAAAGTGGAAAATGAGCCCATGATCGTATAGAGATGGTTGTTGAGGTCCTCAAGTACATAGCTGTCTTGAGACTGGTATGATTCCAGAAAGAGTTTTTGCGGCTTGGACACCCATCCTGAGATGCGGTCGATTTTATTTACGGCAACCAGAAACGGCGTCTTCCGTGTCTTCAGAATGTCCAAAGATTCGTAGGTTTGGGCTTCAAAGCCCTTCAATGCGTCAATTACTAAAATGGCTATGTCAGCGGTGCCTCCCCCTCGTCTCCTTAGATTGGCAAAAGCTTCATGCCCAGGCGTATCAATGACCAAGAGGCCGGGGATCTGAATCTTGCCTTCCAGTTTTCCTAGTAAAGGACCGCATACTTCCATGAGCGTGTCTATGGGAAAGAAACTGGCGCCGATGTGTTGAGTTATGCCCCCTACCTCACGTGCTTGGACGCTGCTTTTCCTGATTTTGTCTAGCAGAAGCGTCTTTCCAGTGTCAACGTGTCCTACCACGCAAACTATAGGTTGCCTTATTGGCATGGGGTGTGCCTCTGTATTTTTCTTATATGACTCTGTTAGAGCCTCGTAAGAATGCTATTTCCTTGATATAAACAGTTTTGCCTGCCATGCATTTACAGTTATGCTTTAATGCAACTGCTTCCCTTAAAATTGTGGGGCTGTCTGAGAAGAAATGCAGATAGAATCAATTGAAAATCGCTTATTCTCGACAGTAGTAAACCCTGCTTTGAAGACGTTAATCTCCAGGTTTGACATAGACTGCGAAATAGACGGGAACTTGATGGTTAACTCCTTAAAGCAGTTCTTAGGCGCAGACCTAGAACTCTGCGAAAGATGCGCCAAGTTGAGCAACAATGTAGCGAAACCCTTCTACAAAGCAGGCAGCAGGATAATGCGAACAAGCAAGGATTTCATGAAAAGCAACTTTCTCAACCCGAAATATGGCGACGCCTGGTTGAAAGGTTTCGCCTTGATGATGAAAGGAATCGAGAAATATGGAGTTAGAATACCCTTTACTCCTGGTGGTCCGTTTGAAGTTGTTTGGAACTTCACGCATATCTGCAACTTAAGATGTAAACACTGCTACGAAGACGCTGGTACATATAAACCTGAACTATCCACAGAAGAGGCACTTCTTGTCATAGACAAGCTTTCCAGAACAGCTTCAATTGGCCTTCCAGCGCTTTCCTTCTCTGGCGGCGAACCGTTAATGCGCAAAGACTTTTTCGAGGTCGCAGCCTATGCCCACAAGAGAATTCCATATCTAAGCATTGCCACTAACGGAACGTTACTTACGAAGGATAACGTAAGGCGACTAAGAGACACAGGTGTAGACTACGTGGAAATAAGTCTTGATGGCGCAACCCAAAAGGTGCATGAGGGGTTCCGTCGTGTACCTGGATGCTTTGAAAAAACTATGAAGGGGATTCAGAACAGTATAGATGAGGGGCTCGACACCTGTATCGCTACGACTGTACAGAAGGAAAACATTGGTGAGGTCGAGAAGGTCATTGAGCTTGTGGAGAAGCTGGGCATCCGATTTATGCATTTTAATTACATCCCTACTGGGAGGGCTAAGGCTTATGTGGAGTTAGATTTGACTCCGAGGGAACGTCTCTCAGTCCTAGAGATGATAGGGAGAAGAATTGTTGATCTTTCCATAGAGGCTGAGGCAGAGGAAGCCAAAGCAGAGATCCAGGCACGTTCTCCACGAAACATAAGGGTAGACCGTTTTTTTAGCACTTGCCCTCAGTATGCAAGTGTCGTCAAGAGAATAGCTAAGGAAAAAAGAAAAGAGTTTGCGGTCTCTGCGCATTACGCTGCTATGAAAGGTGTGGAAAACGTAGCTAACTTTTTGGGCGGATGTGGTGCTGGAAGACTTTACATTTGTCTAGAGCCAAATGGCGATGTCAAACCTTGCGTGTTCTTTGCCACCAGCAAAGACACCGTTCGAGGCAACATCTTGAAAGACAATTTCGAAAGAATGTGGGACCGCGATGAGATGTTCTGGAGGCTTAGAACAAGAGAGAACTTGAAGTCGTTTGAAATAGAAGGCCGTTCAGTAGGATGCGGCAGTTGCGAAGACAAGTACATTTGCGGTGGTTGCCGCGCCCGTTCTTATAGCTACTTCAACGGCGACCTTGACAGCCCAGACATTGGCTGCATTGATAACAAAGAGATATGGAAAAGAATTGTCATGGCAGCCCTAAACGCTCCAGCAACATCTTGAAATTTACGCTTTGCCTTTTTCTTCTTTTCCGTAATATTTCGTCCACCTGAGCTTTCTCGGGTCTCGGCCTAATTTCAAGCTGTTCTTGCGGCATTTGCTTGAACAGAACCATAGGATAGTGCCGTCGTTTCTAACAAACATTTGACCAGATGTGCCTTGCTGAAATTCATGCCCGCAGAAGGAGCATAGCCTCGACCTCGGCATCCACGATACCTCCACTCTTCTTTCATCTTTCACCGTAACTTCTTAGCTTCTCGTTCTGTCTCTCTTAACATCAATAAGTCATCAACCCGGACAGGACCTTTCACATTTCGAGTAATTATACGGCCCTTGTCGCTACCTTCAAGTATCCGGACCCGTACCTGCGTGATTTCTCCTGTTGCACTCGTGCGACCTATCACCTGAATTACCTCGGCTGGGATGTGTTCTAATTCCTCTGCCTTCTCTTTCGTACTCATGTACTATTTGCCTCGTTGAAGCCCCTCGATCCTACTGATAATCTCCTTGACAAGATTCGCAGCGTCGCCTTCTTTAACGATGCATGCAGATGCGGCAGGAACATCTATTCCAACAGCTGATCCCAGTTTGTTTTTTGCCGGAACGAAGATGCAGGGAATTTTCCTTTCTCCGCAGAGAATGGGAAGATGGGCAACAACTTCTGGCGGGTCAACATCTTCTGCAATGACTACCAGTTTTGCTACGCCTCGTTCTATTGCTTTTGTAGTTTCGTTTGTTCCCCTTCTAACTTGACCAGTTCGAGTAGCGATTTGTAGGGCTTCATAGGCTGCATCTGCGACTTCTTTTGGAGTTTCAAATCTTACGTAAAACGGTTTGGACATTAGCCTTCACCCTCTTGGTTTTGCAGAGTTTATTCGACATTCCTGTTTATAAGGTTTAATGATTTTGCCATAATCCATGTTGTTTCAGACATATAAGCTTTGGAATAGATATTGGCTTTGCTGGTTTTTTGTGTATATGTTCGTCGCAGTGACTAGGGATATGTTGTACTGGATGGTCAGCGCTGGGATAGTTAGATGGAACTCAGATGCAAAGCGTGCGCGACGTTATTTTTTAGCATTTTCTCTTCTGAAGTGCTTTTTCTCGTTTTCTTGGATTGCTTTCAATAGATGGGTGAAGATTTTCATCTCCGTTACGTTGACTATTGGGAGGTTTACTCCTTTTTCCAGTTTGTAGTATTTTTTGTATTTCGGAA
>CAYGBS010000005.1:30799-33591 GCA_964348215.1 uncultured Candidatus Bathyarchaeia archaeon | reverse complement strand
CAATGATATTGACAACTCCAGTAACCACAGCTGGCCAATTGCTGAAAAGCTTGCCCAACGCAAAACACCCAACCCCAACCATTAAAAAGCTAAGAGCAATTACGAACGAGCCCACATAAAACCAGTACCCCCACCACATACCCACATAGTGCCGAGCTATTGCCAGCCAAAAAAAAGACCACGCAACAGCCCCCACCACATAGCCTACAGCACCGATTTCAAGCAGGACAACTACTCGTCTAGAGGGGCTAGCTCTCAAGTTCCTTCCCATACTTATCATGATAGGAATTCGTATAAAGAACTTTTTAAACAAAAAAGGAGAATCATAATAAAAGATAGGTTAATTTGTCCAGAGGAATGCCAATATGACCAAGGTTTTGAGAAAAGTTATAACGTCTGTCTTGGCGATTCTGATGATGAATGTAGCCGTTAACTTGCTTGTTCCCCTCGTTCACGCTACATTTGCTGACTATCCTGATCTCGCGTATCATTTGTGGAACGATATGATATCCTCCTTGCAGGTGTCCGGTACAGTCATACTCTACGAGCATCAGAATTTCCAGGGCGTAAGCCACGAGTTCATGAACTCTCAAGTTAACAACCTAGCTGACTGCAACTTCGACAACATCGCGTCCTCCCTAAAGGTAGACGGCGAAGTCACGCTTTGGGAACACCCTGACTGTGCAGGAGAGCGAGCCATAACCTTCACAAGCGAAACATATACCCCTGACACTTGGGGAACGACATAGAACTACAACCCCTCATTAGTTGAAGGTTCAGACAGCTGGGATAGCAGGGTCTTAAGTTGGATATTTCCATCGGGAGATAACTGGATCCAACCAAGGTAAGGAAGAACGAAAAGAAATAGAATCAGAGACACAAGCGATGCGATGCCTATTTGAATCCTCACTTTCGCTTTGCTATCTTTTTGTCAATTTCAGTTTGTAGTCAGAATGTATCTTTCCCACACTTGCGGACCAAGTCTTGATTATCCTTTTACCTATTGTTCTCACCGGAACTGTTTTGATTTTGAGACTTTTGTCGTCTCTGAGAGCTGATTTTGTGGAGCAGTATTGCGCTGAGCAGTCCGACCAAAACGTAGAGTGGTGTTACAAATATGGACGTATACACTGGGCTCCAAAGGAGAGATGGAGGCAGGCTTAACAACACAAGAATGGCAGAAATTACAGTAATGATGCTAATAGTAGTAGCCAGACGGGCGTGGTGAGTAGGGGTTGCGATGTCCCCTACGACTGCTGACCAAAGAAACAAAGACAACGTGAAGAGGCAGAAACTACCTATTATAATAAACGAACGCTCAGGTATATTTACTAAAGGACCAGTGCCAGAGATAAAATAATTCAATAGTGGAAAAGGGATTGCAGTGATTATGTAGACGATTCCTGCAACTATAGGAAGTTTTTTGTTGTAGAGTTTTCCAATGGAAAAGCAACCAAGCCCAACTAGTATAAAACTAAAGGCATTTAAAGGGAAGCCCAGATAACCCAAAAAGACCCATAATTTATTGCCAGCAAGGGCTATTGCAAGCCAGAAAAGTGCCCAACCGACCGCTCCTGTCAGGTAACCTATTGCCCCTATTTCTAGCAGAATAACGATCCTCCGAGAACGATGCATTACAAATACTTCCCTAATGTCTTTATGCACAACTTGCATTAAAAAGCTTTGTTCACACGTTTCGTAACCCTTTTAGTATCTAGAAATATATAAATAGAAAGAATCTTGTAAGATATGACACAGCCATGAGGCTTTTCAAAGCAGTTGTTAATCTCTTGATCTTGTTGCTGACCATTGTTTTAGTTTACCCACTTGTTCCTCTTGTGCAGGCTACTTTTGTGGAATATCCTGATCTTGGATATCATTTGTGGGATAATTTGGCATCTTCCTTACATGTGTCTGGAGCAGTTATAATGTACGAACATCAAGGCTTCGACGGTGACAATGTCCAATTCACAGACGCGTATGTGAACTTGGGGAACTATGACTTCGACAACAAGGCGTCTTCCCTAAAAGTAAGTGGTGAAGTTACCTTATGGGATGAATCAAACTGGACAGGATGGCGAGCCATAGATTTCACAAGCGAGCCACTTCCAAGCGATAATTGGGGGACGCAATGGAACCAAAACGCTCTTTTGACCAAGAATTCAGATAAGTGGGACAGTAGAGTCTGGAGTTGGGGTTTGCACGATTTGTATATTGAAGGTCCTGACTCCGAAAAACACATTAACTGGACTTCGGATGGTCTCGTGGAATCTATGGCAAAAGATCACATTGGTGATGAGTATGTAGCAGTAAACTTCGATCAAGGGTGGGAAAATAATGTAATAAGTGATCGTTCTCCAGATTTGCCGTTTACGGGGCAGTCTCTCAAAGTCCATGGAACGGTCACTCTGTATGACCAGCCGAACTATCAAGGTAGCAACATAAGCTTCACAGATGCAAGAATAGCTTGGTTGGGCGATTGGGCCAACAGAGCACGGTCCTTGATTGTAGATGGCACAGTAAATCTATGGCAATATTGGAGTTTCGATGGCTATAGCTTGTTCTTCACGAAAGTTTCTGCCCAGCCCACACCGTTAAAAGTAAGCGAAACCAGTAGCATAAGGCTCGAAGGTGTGGTTAGTGACTGGTTGTGGAACTGGTTTCAGCTCGATAGCGCAGCTGGAATAAAGTTTGATGTGATTTTGACTGAAAACCATTCAGACCTGGATGCGGTAAGACTTATGATGGAGTTGTACCTGGTCAGACAAGGTAATGCCTTTTATTTCTGGAAT
>CAYGBS010000005.1:8099-30789 GCA_964348215.1 uncultured Candidatus Bathyarchaeia archaeon | reverse complement strand
CAGGCCCCAGTGAAGATAGCCCTTCAAGTCGTACAGGTAGTTGAGCCAGTGCAACACTCGGACCTTCAACAGCGACTGATCGAGAAAGCGATTGGTCGCCTGAAAAACCGTTTGTGTATAACTACCGTGCAGCTATCGATATGTGGTCAGAATACGTAAGAAGGACGATACATCCAGGCGGTATTATGCGTTGGTCTATATTGAGCTTAAAAGCTTTCATCCAGAGAGCCTGTAACATCCACGACCTCGACATAAACAATCTTTACATCTCCAAAATCAGCTACACGTTAGAAGCTGATGCCAGTGTAACTAGTCCATCTATCAGCTGTAACCTTATCAGGTTAAGGCTTTCCTACACATCTTCTTCTAGTGGTAGTGGCGGCGGGTTTTTCTGCCCGACACTTTTCTCTTGGGATGGGAGCGCCTACACCGAGGAGGGCCTGCTTGACATCCACGGCACCTCGGACATCACGATAAGTCACACGGTGGAACACTTAGACCCCGTGAACAGAATGTGCCTGCTCTCACTGAGAGAGCTTGACAACTACACCAGCCACATTGACCAAGTGAAGCTGTTCGCGGTCGACGCTCAGGACAACTGGTACGAAAGCGCACTGCAAATTGCATGGCACAACAGACTGGGAAGAGTGGAAGCGTTGCTGTTACACGACGACGAGTCAAGAGTCAACCTAGCCCCAACAGAACGAATAGAACTCCTCTTCCTGCTGCCCGAAAACATAAGCGACATCCACCATTTCACCTTTCAACTCAACGGACACAACCCAAAAGGACTGTACTAACCAAGCACGCTGAAAAAACACTAAACTCTACACAGACTCGTCAGCCTCAGAACCAACGAATGGGACATCACCCACTCCAAGAGCCTCACAGAAGACGGCAAGGTCGTAGAAGCAGGCTTTGAGCTTACGTTACAGTGAGAAGGGCTAGGTTGCTATATATGTGAAACTTGAGTAAGGTAGCATGATTCAGGGTTCCGGTAGTGGCCTTGCCTCGGCTACAAACCTAACCTATTCTTTTGGTAGACAACATCGCAAGGTGTTTCATTATTTTTCTTAAATAAGTCGTGAGAATTTGCCCATCGCATTAGTGGTAGTAATGCGCTTGCCAGTTCAGCGCCAACGTCTGTCAGAGAATACTCGACTCGCGGAGGAATTTCTGCATAAGCTTCTCTTCTGACTAGCCCGTATTCTCCTAGTTCCTTCAACCTGTCTGCAAGGGTCTTTGAATTTATACCCTTGAGTCCCTCCATTATCTTATTGAATCTTATCTTTTGGTTGTTGCCAATCATGTTTATTATCAGCAGGGCCCACTTCCTACTGATGACATTCATAACTTCACCGAGAGGGCATACACATTCTCTCTCACCTGTTTTCCGCAATTTTCACTTTACCTCTCCACAGTAGCTTGCGTATCGGATACTTGGCAACATAAATACTTGATCTTCCATATTTACTTTATGATATAAAGTAAATCGGGGT
The DNA here is from genome assembly GCA_964348215.1 of uncultured Candidatus Bathyarchaeia archaeon. GTDB lineage: Archaea > Thermoproteota > Bathyarchaeia > Bathyarchaeales > SOJC01 > CAYGBS01. Next base: position 29,290 of record CAYGBS010000005.1, on the reverse strand, counting down.
GAAAAACTTGCGACACAATGTTGAAGTGTTTACAGCTGGGTGTCATCTCTGCAATGAAGCTTTAGAGATCGTCCAGAAGGCAAAGTGTGAAGAATGTACCGTGACCGAATACAACATTCAAGAAAAGTGTGAAAGTGAAATCTGCTTGAAGAAGGCGGATGAGTATGGGATAAGAGCCGTGCCGACGATTGTTGTCGACGGAAAGATTGCAGTTGAAGGTAAGCCGACAGTTAAACAAGTTAAGGATGCCTTAGGATTATAGCTTCCAGTTCTGCTCTGACCTTATAAGAGTGAATTATCAAAAAACTCTTAATAAACACGGACTGCCCTTTATCTTCTCCAGAACTGCCATTTGCTGGGACGAACATGCGAATTGTACCATGGAGCATGGCCAAATCTTGGCACTGCAACACGTGTGGAATCTGCTGTAGACATTACGATGTCGTTCTCAAATTTCCAGAGTGGCTAAATATAATAAAAAACTTCGGTGTTGAATACACAGCGCCCAGCATAAACAGGTTCTCCCTAAAAAAAAGAACAGATGGCTCATGCATCTTCCTATGCAATTCCTCTTATGCGTCATTCTGCAGTTTGCAGCATGCAAAGCCTCAAGCATGCAAACTGTGGCCCTTCAAAGTCCTAAAAGAGCCGAAGTTCGGCAAGCCTAACGAAGCAACTTATCATTATGGAAATCGAGGGCTTTTTGTCTACGTAGACTCGGCATGCGCAGGTCTAAGATTCGGGGTGCCAACTCAGGAATTTACCTACTCTGTTATACCCGAATTCATAGAGATTGCCTTTGGCGTGCGCCGAAAACAGTTCAAGAGCACAGCCTTTCTGTGACCAGAATGAGGATACTTTTTACGAGAGTGACATTACGCAATCTGTTAAAGACCTACGGAAGCAGATAGCGCAGCAAACGCTGTAGTCTCCCTCAGGCTAATACTCGCACATTTCCACGTCTTCCAGAAAACTGAGCGACTGAACGAAAATCAATTAACTAACCTCATAAAATAGTCTACACTCACTGGTGGGAAACAAATGAAGACGACAAAGGTCCATGGGGAAAACAACAAGCACAAAGTCCTGATGTATGCATTAAGCACCTGTGCATGGTGCAAAAAGGCAAAGAAAGTCCTGAAAGACAGCAACATTGAATACGAATACATTGATGTCGACCTGTGCAGCAGAGGAGACCGAGAGAAAATTAAGAAGGATATTTTGGACAGAGGAGGGCGTCTTAGCTATCCTGTGTTAGTCATAGATGACAAGATCTTGATTAATGGTCTTCATGAAGATAAGATAAAGGATGCCTTATTGAGCTGATAACCTTGGAAGAGGTACGGCAGAGAGCACAAAGTGATGCGCAAACTTACGGCTATTACTTGCATCCTGACTCAGCCTTTCTCAGAGACCTTCTGGAAGGACTCCAGCGCAATGAAGAACGCTATGGTTATCCTTCTTGCCCCTGTAGGCTTGCCACAGGAAGCTTTCAGTTTGATAGAGACATTATCTGTCCTTGCGATTACCGAGACCCAGATGTAGAGGATTTTGGATGTTGTTACTGCGCGCTCTACATAAGAAAGGACGCCTTTGAAGGCAAAATCCCAATAAATCCCATCCCGGAGCGTAGACCCGCAGAGAAGCAAGCCAGAGCCTACAAAACAGCTGTGGAAGCTTCTGAAAGCTCTTCTAGGATAACTGAAGGTGTCGTCGAAAAGCCGTCTGAGATCAAAATGAAATTGTGGTACTGCAAACAATGTGGCTACGTTTGCCTCCGCGAAGATCCCCCATACATTTGCCCCATATGTAAAGCAAAAAGAGAGATGTTTGCTGAAGTCAAAATAAGCACACATGCCCAAGGATAAAGGCTGCGAGGTGAGAAAATGCAGAAAGTAATAATACTAGCTGAGAACGGATTCGAAGATAGAGAACTCATCTACCCATACTACAGGCTTCAAGAAGCTGGCTACGACGTAAAAGTCGTGGCTCCCAAACCTAAAGAAACCTACCGCGGCGAATATGGACTTTCCATCAAATCGGATTTTTCTCCAAATGAGATAAATATTGATGACTATGCGGCTGTCATTATACCTGGTGGCCGTGCCCCTGACCGTATGAGAACTAACAAAGGATTGGTCGAACTGGCGAAAGCTGCTTTCCAGAAAGGAAAAGTACTCGCTGCTATCTGTCACGGTGCTCAGCTACTCATCGAAGCAGATGTGCTCAAAGGCAAAAGAGCAACATGTTACGTGGCTGTCGCTACTGATCTTAAGAATGCCGGCGGCATTTATGAAGACAGCCCAGTTGTCTTGGACGGAAAGCTTGTTACCTCCCGCTTCCCGGCAGATCTCCCTCAATTCTGCAAGGCGATAATAAAGCTCTTAGAAGCGAAATAAGTTCTATGTCTGAAGTAACTTCTTGTCATCAGCCTTTCTACATCTTCTCAAAGGTGAAGGCTGAAGGACAAAGCTCATTTAAAACGCAGCCTCTGCAATCGGGGCTCCTGGCAGTGCAGACTCGTCTGCCATGAAAGATAAGCAGGTCCGTAAGCTTGGACCACTGTTTCTTTGGAAAAAGATTCATCAAATCCTTCTCTATCTTGTTTGGGTCTTTATTCTCACTCAATCCTAGCCTCTGTGCAAGCCTCCGAACATGGGTGTCAACAGCAACTCCTTCAATGACTCCGAATGCGTTTGACAGTACAATGTTTGCAGTCTTTCTGGCTACTCCAGGCAGTCCAGTTAGCTCATCCATTGTTTTCGGCACCTTCGATTCAAACTTTTCCACAAGCGTCTGGCCCATTTTCTTCAGGTATTTGGCTTTGTTTCGATAGAAACCTGTGGACTTGATGTCTTTTTCCAGTTCACGGAGATCTGCGTCTGCATAATCTTCGGCTTTCCGATATTTCTTGAAAAGGGTCGATGTAACCTTGTTTACTGTTTTATCGGTTGATTGGGCGGAGAGCACCGTTGCGATTAGGAGCTCCAAAGGATTGGTGTAGCAAAGCGCTGTCTTCGCATCGGGGTGTTCCTTTGAAAGAAGCTGGAGAATCTTTTGAAACCTCTCTTTGTCTTCCATCCCAACTGTCTCTTCTTTTTCTTTACAGAACGGCTGTGGAGAGTCATAAAAGAAGGGTAATGATGGTTAAGGTTCTGTTATCTTGATCGCTTGAGTGGGACAGTTGACTTCACAGGCTCTGCAGAAGATACATTCAGGCTCGTTTACAGGGTCTGATTTTTCTTCTGAAAGAGGATGTCCAGGTGTCTTGATCATTTCGAAAACGTTCACGGGGCAAACCGAGACGCAGATAGCATCGCCATTACAGATGTCTTGGTCTACGGCTACTTCAGTTCCGTGAATGCCAAGTTTTTCAGGTGGTTTTACTTCTCCTCTTACATCATGACCATTATGGGCACCCACCTTCGGTTTTTTCATGAAATCAGGGTCGATAGGCATTTCCTCACTATTCCTCCTCGCATTTTTGTTTACTATCACAGTGTAACCATATATTTGCTTTATTGCTAACTGCCGCAGAAAACTTTAATCATAATGCTCCGCTATTTAGTTTAACTGGTGGAGAGATTGAGAGAAACTGAAGTTCTGTGCGAAAACTGCGGAAATCCTATAGACGATTGTAAATGTATTTGTCCCTACTGCGGCGAAACAGACGGCTGCACATGCTGCATCGGCTACGGCTGTGCCACCGGCGGATAATCGATAAAGCATTGCTTGTGGTGAGAGATTTGGTCAGAGAATTCAACTGGATGATAGGTGGCCCACAAGGAGCCGGCGTTGACACAGCTGCAAACATCTTTGGAAGAGCCTGTGGCTACGGGGGCTACCATCTTTACGGGAAAAGAGAATATCATTCCAACATTAAAGGTCTTCACAGCTACTTTCATTTTCGAGTTTCAGAAAAACCAGTTGGCGCTAACGTCAACGATGTCGATCTGCTTGCTGCCTTCGACGCAGAAACGATAGTTAGACACGTAGGCGAAGTTGTACCCAACGGAGGAGTAATCTTAGAGAAGGAAGACCTTGACACCAAGCTTTCTGACATAAGTACACTGCCCCCTGAATTTCTAGCGGAATTCCGCAAAAGTCTCAAAAGGAAGGGAATCGGTGACACAGTAAATGACTTGGTGGAAGAAGCAAAGCAAAGTGGCATCCACGTGTATCCTGTACCCTTCCTAGATCTGCTGAAAGATGTGGCTGCTGAGCTTGGAATCGAAAAGCTAAGCAAGGTCATGAGAATGAAAAACGTACTTGCTTCAGGTATATCCTTCAGCCTACTTGATTACGATGTTGGTTTAGTTGAAAAAGCCATTAAAGCTGTCTTTGCGGCGAAGCCTAGAATTGCTGACATGAATGTCTTGGCCTTCAATAAAGCCTACAAATATGCAAAACAAACCTTCAGAGGCAGATTCAAGTATAAACTTGAGAAGCTGAATGCTCGCGAAGAAAGAATCTTTCTCTTAGGAAACCAAGCTGTAGCCCTAGGTAAGGTTTTGGGAGGATGCAGAATACAAACCTATTACCCGATCACCCCTGCTGCTGATGAAAGTGAGTACTTAGAGGCTCATGAAGTGTTTGAGATCAAGAATGGAGACGGCGCAATAGTAGTTATCCAGACGGAGGACGAAATAGCTGCTGTGAATATGGCCTCTGGCGCAGCTTTGGCTGGCGCTAGAGCAGCAACCTCAACTTCTGGACCTGGCTTTTCTTTGATGGTAGAAGGACTTAGCTGGGCTGGAAACAACGAGGTTCCACTAGTAATCACGTATTATCAACGAGGCGCTCCTTCAACAGGCTTGCCTACACGTCACGGACAAGATGACCTTAGATTCACAATTCACGCCGGCCACGGCGAATTTCCAAGAATGGTCCTTGCTTCCGGCGACATGAAAGAAAGCTTCTTCGACGCTGCCAAGGCTTTCAACTATGCAGAGAGGTATCAGATGCCAGTTATCCACCTAATAGACAAGGCCATGGCTAACAGCACGCAGAGCTACACAGTCTTTGACCTCAGCCATGTGAAGATGAACCGCGGAAAGCTTGCTAGCAGCCGTGACACTCAAAGCGGCGAATACAGACGATTCAAATTCACTGATTCTGGAGTTTCGCCTAGAGCTTTTCTGGGAACTGAGGGCGTTGTTATGTGGTACACAGGAGATGAACACAACGAGTTGGGTCACGTAAGTGAAGAACCCTTAAACCGAAACATGATGATGGAGAAGAGAATGAAGAAACTTGAAACTGCTCAAAAGGAAATCCCGTTGAAAGAGAAGCTTAACTTTTTTGGACGAGAAGATGCTGAAAACCTTGTTGTAAGCTGGGGCTCACCAAAAGGCGCCATCCTGGAAGCTGTGGAGATGCTTAAGAAAGAAGGGTTCGAATTAGCGTTTCTACAGGTGCGCCTGATCCATCCATTGCCCGAAGCAAAAATCGGGGAAATCCTTGGAAAAGCGAGGACAAGAATCGCGGTTGAAATGAACTTTTCTGGGCAGCTGGCAGGCATAATAAGTGAGAAGACAGGCATCTTCATGGACTACTATATTCTCAAGTACAATGGTCGACCCATGACTACAACCGAAGTGTATGAGGCGCTAAGCAAAATTCTTCGTGGCGAAGCGCCGAAGAGGCAGGTGTTGACCTATGGCTCTTAAGATGTCAGATTACAGGACTCCAGTGTTTGCGGACTGGTGTCCAGGATGCGGCGACTTCGGCATACATACCGCGATTCAAATGGCATTAGCTGAATTGCAGCTGGAACCCCACAGAGTGGTCATTGTTTCAGGGATCGGTTGTTCAGGCAAGACTCCTCACTTCACAAAAGCAAATGGCGTTCATACCTTACACGGGAGAACGTTGCCTTTTGCTCTGGGAATCAAGCTGGCTAATCCAGATTTAGAGGTGATTGCTGCCGGTGGAGATGGAGACGGGCTTGGAATCGGTGCAGGTCACTTTGTCAACACCGGTAGAAGAAACATCGACATGACCTACATAGTACATGACAACGCTGTCTACGGCCTAACAAAAGGACAAGCGTCTCCAACACTGAAATTAGGACTGCAGACAAAGTCCCTTCCCAAACCAAACATCAACGCTGCAGTCAACCCGATTGCGCTGGCACTTGCCGCCGGCTACACATTCATAGCAAGAGCTTACGCTTACGATGTGAGACATACTCGTGACATACTTGTCCAGGCAATAAACCATAAAGGCTTAGCTTTCGTCAACATCCAACAGCCATGCCCCACCTACAATGATATCAACACCAAGAACTGGTACAGCGGGCTAGACAGAATCGATCCTGAGACAGGGAAGCCGAAACCAAGAATTTACAAGTTAGAAGAGACAGGTTGGGACCCTGTAGTAGAAAGCCCCGACGAAGAACTTGATAAAGCCATAGCTGCGCTTAGAAAGTCTAGAGAATGGGGAGACAAAATACCCCTCGGCGTATTCTACAAGAATGAACTCGTGCCCACTTACGAGGAGCGAATATCTAAAAGAATCCCCTTCTACCGTCAAAGACCGCCTGCAAAACAAGAGATCAGCGACAAATCACAAAGACCTACAGCTATCATGGAGAAATGGTTCAAAGAACTAACCGTATAGTTCGCTGTTCGTGATTGACGATGAAGGGATACGCTGGCAAGCTATTAAGAGTAGACCTCTCACGAAAATCCTTCAAAGCAGAGACACTGCCACGCAGGTGGCCACGCAAGTTTCTTGGAGGCATGGGCTTCGCAACAGCTTTGCTTTTCTCTGAAACAAAGAAAGGTTTGAACCCTCTCAATACAGAGAATAAGCTAATTGTCGCCCCAGGACTTCTCACAGGAACAGGCATTTCAACTGCCTCGAAAACTCTTTTTATAACGAAGTCTCCTCTAACAGGCGGATTTGGAAAAGCATCAGCAGGCGCCTCAATTGGACCTGCCTTTAAGAAAGCTGGATATGACTTCTTGGTAATAGAGGGCAAAAGTGAAAAACCTGTCGTCGTGGCTGTCACCGATGACGAAGTGAAGTTTGACGACGCTGGAGAGCTTTGGGGCAAAAACGTGCGGGAAACCGCTGCGCTGTTGAAGAAGCGTTACGCAGGCTCTTCAAGTGCTGTGATCGGGCCTGCTGGCGAGACGCTGTCAAAGATAGCTGGCATCGACTCTAATGAGCGGCAGGCTGCTAGGACAGGAGTGGGCGCTGTTATGGGTTCCAAGAAGCTTAAAGCGATCGCTGTGAAGGGCACTTCTAGAGTAGATTATGCAGACGCTGAGGCTTTACGGGATTTGGTGATTAGATGGACCAAGAATATAAGAGAAAATCCTGACTCGAAGCTCGACATGAAGTATGGAACAGCGGAGTTTTACGCTTGGATGAATCAAGACAAGGGAGTTCACCCAAGCCGCAACTGGCAGCAGGGCTACTTCCAAGAATCCTTCGACAGCATCAAACAAGGAAAACTGACCCAGTTGGACCCATACTACTGGTCGCCGAAATACACCGTAAGAAACAAGCCTTGTCCAAACTGCACCAAACCATGTGGCAGAATTGTCAGAATCAACGGGGGCAAGTATGCAGGTACTGAAATCGACGGACCTGAGTATGAAACAATCTACTCCCTCGGATCGAGTCTTGAGATTGACAACTTCGAGGCGGTATGTCATATTCACATGATGTGCGACCTGTACGGATTGGACGCTATATCTGCGGGGCTTACTATCTCGTGGGCTATGGAAGCTTTTGAAAAGGGGATACTTGAGAAGGAAGACTTCGATAGCTTGGAATTGAAGTTTGGAGATGTCGATGCAACGTTAGAAGTCCTGCGGAGAATGGCCTATCGCGAAGGCAAAGTTGGTGTTCTTCTGTCGGACGGTGTGAAGGCCGCTAGTGAGAAGCTTGGTAGAGGCTCTAGCCATTTCGCCATGCATTCTAAGGGACTTGAATTGCCAGCCTACGATGCTCGTGGAATCAAAGGAATGGGCCTCGCCATGGCTGTTGCGGTTCGCGGAGGTGACCATTTGACAGCTGTGGCTTATGGAACCGAACTCGTTGGAAAGTGGTGGAAGTTCTCGGGTGTAGACAGGTTTTCGGCTGAGAACAAAGGCTATGAAATCAAGGTTCACGAAGATTTGATGACGCTATACGATATCTTCGGAGTATGCAAGTTTACAAGGCACATGTTCTTCGCTGAAGCGTATCCTGAAATGGTCAAAGCGGTAACTGGAATGGAACTGGGTCTAGCCGACCTATTCACAATCGGGGAAAGAGTGTACAATCTGCAGCGGGCCTTCAATGTAAGGGAAGGACTTGACAGAAAAGCCGACTCCCTGCCTCCCCGAGTATTTGAAGACCCAATTCCCAAGGGAGCGTCGAAAAACAGTAGAATCAAGAGAAGCGAGTTTGAAAGGATGCTTGACGACTACTATCAAGCTCGAGGATGGTCCTGGAACGGAATTCCCACCAAAGTCAAACTCATCTCCCTCGACCTACAAGATGTTGCAGAGGAAGTAGGCGCTTAACTGGCAGGTGACAGGTCTTAGACAGCTCAAGCAGAACAAGAAGAAAAGGAATTTCAAGAAGGCGCGTAAATCGTTAGGTGGAGAAAAGATGAGTGAAGGAAACCTGTACGTAGTTCAGAAGCATGATGCAACCCGCCTTCATTATGATCTGCGGTTGGAAATGGACGGTGTTTTGAAGAGTTGGGCCGTTCCTAAGACTCCTCCAACTGAACCGGGGGTCAGGCGGCTTGCTGTCGCGGTTGAGGATCACCCCCTTGAATATGCCGGTTTTGAAGGAACGATTCCGGCGGGTCAGTATGGCGCTGGTACAGTGGAGATTTGGGACAAGGGAAGCTATACGCTTTTAGAAAGAAAAGAGGGCAAACTGGCTGTTGATATTCACGGTGCAAGGTTGAAAGGGGTTTACTATCTTATCAGGTTTAAGGGCAGAAAGAATTGGCTGTTCTTCAAGAAGAAATAGAGATCCAGGCGTAAAAGTATAATAGTTGAACTTGAAGAAGCTGTTAAGAAGTGTATCCTTATGAAAACATACTTGACTGTCTGGTTTAACAGTGAAGGCGCTAGTCCCATAGTTGTCGTGGAGAAGCTTCGAGCCATGGGTTTCAAGCCGATCAAAGGTCCCTATGACCATGTGTATGACTGGAAGCGGACCGTTGATTTAGAGGAGATTCTGCAGATTGGAACGGCTGTGCACGAGACGCTGAAAGGTCTAAGGGTAATCTACAAGCTTGAGACTATATAGCCGCCGCGTATTCAGCACAATCAAAGACGTGTACTACGAGACTGAGAGTTCCCAGCATATTCGTGGATTTCTTGAAAGGAAGCTTTAAAAACGCCGTCTACAATCCATAATCAAAACCTACCCCCTAAGGAGTAGAAATGTCTTCATGGCAAAATTCAAGATAATTCTGTCAGACCCAGAAACTGGGAAATCCCGAATAGTTGAACTAGAAGGCTCCAGAGCCGTCCCCCTAGTAGGAAGAAAACTCGGAGAAACAGTCGATGGAACAGCCATAGGCTTAGGAGGACACCAACTAAAAATCACAGGAGGCTCCGACAAAGACGGCTCCCCCATGCGAGCCGATGTCCACGGAGGAGTAAAAACCCGCCTAGTAGTAACCCAAGGCGTCGGCTTCCACGCAAACCGCAAAGGAGAACGCAGAAGAAAGGCAGTCCGCGGAAAAACAATCACAGACGACATCGTGCAGATCAACATGAAAATAACCGGAAAACCAAAAAAGAAGAAAAAAACCAAACAACCCGAAAAAACAGAAACAGAAGAAAAACCCAAAAAGACAGAGACCAAGCAACCAGAAAAGCAACCCAAAAAACCAGAACCAGACAAAAAAGCACCTAAGGAAAAACGAAAAACAGAAAAAACCAAAGAAGAACCGAAAACCGCCAAAAAAGAATCCAAGAAGGAAAAGCAAGAACCAGCATAAACCAAAACTGGAGGTCAACCTTCTGAGAAAACTGCCCAAACAACCCGAAGTTAACATAGGAACGATAGGGCATGTAGATCATGGAAAGACAACGCTTGTGCAGGCCTTGTCGGGTGTGTGGGCTGCTAGGCACAGTGAGGAGCTGCGTCGCGGCATTACGATTAAACTTGGGTACGCTGACGCGCCTGTCTATAAATGTCCAGAATGTGATGTTCCTGAATGTTACTCTACAGAGCCGGAGTGCCCTGTGTGTGGTGCAGAATGCGAATTCCAAAGAGCTGTTAGCTTCGTTGATGCCCCTGGACACGAAGCTCTTATGGCGACGATGCTTTCCGGCGCTGCTGTGATGGATGGAGCTATACTAGTTATTGCAGCGGATGAGCCGTGTCCTCAACCCCAGACAAGGGAGCACTTGGCAGCCGTACAAATAGTCGGCATTGACAAGATCATAATCGTTCAGAACAAGATAGATATTGTGGACGAAAAAAGGGTCTTAGAAAACTACCATGAGATCACAGAGTTCGTTAAGGATACGATTGCGAAGAACGCTCCAATAATCCCTGTTTCTGCTCAGCACTCTGCAAACATCGATGTTCTCATTCAAGCCATGGAAGAACATGTGCCCACACCTGAACGCGACTTAGCGAAGCCTCCGTTAATGTATGTCGTTCGCTCCTTTGACATAAACAAGCCGGGAACAAAAATTGATCAATTGGCAGGCGGCGTCATAGGCGGCAGTATCATACAGGGGGAGTTCAAGAAGGGTAATAACGTGGAAATCCGTCCAGGGGTTCGAGAAGAAAAACAAGGTCAAAGCCTGTACGAGTCCTTAGCAACCGAAATCGTTAGCCTTCGTGCAGGAGGGAAAAACGTGGATGATGTGAAGTGTGGAGGTCTCGTAGGAATAGGGACAACACTTGACCCATCATTAACCAAAGCAGACAGCCTCACCGGCAACTTAGTGGGCCTCCCGGGAAAGCTTCCTCCAACCGTTTCAGAGCTCACTGTAGAAACCCACTTCTTTGAACGTGCCGTGGGAACTAAAGAAATGGTCGCGATAGATAAGATTCGCCCCAAAGAAAACCTCCTCTTGGACGTGGGAACAACGATCACAGCTGGAACAGTGTCATCTGTGGTAGGACAAGATGCAACCTTAAAACTTGGGCGCCCCGTATGCGTAGAAAAGGGGATGCGTGCAGCGATAAGTCGCAAGATAGTTGGAAGATGGCGGCTAATCGGCTATGGCATAATTAAGTGACAACCGCAAGGCTACGACGCATGTCTCCAGACAAGAAAAAAGAACCATTGAAAGTCTTGCTGGACTCAAGTTTTCTTTTCATTCCGTCTCAATTCCATATAGATATTTTCGAAGAGTTAGCGATCACTCTGAACAGAAGTTTTGAACCAGTCATCCTTTCTCCAACCCGTAAAGAGTTACAGAGAATAGCTGAATGCAAATCAACGAAATTGCGTCGGCAGGCAGGCATGGCCTTAAAACTTGCCCAAAAATGTCGGCAGATCGAAGTGGAGAAAAGGGACAATGAGTCGCATGATGATCTAATTGTCAGAATGGCATCAGAGATGGGGTATTGCGTTGCAACCAATGACAAGGCTTTGAGACGAAGGTTAAGGCGTAGAGGTGTGGCGGTCGTATACTTAAGGCAAAGGTCCCATCTAGCAAGAGATGGAGTCATCTAAGGAACAGCTGAAAAACTGGGGAAGTTTCAAAAAGCTTTTTAAAATCCCTCAGAAGTCTATGTAAGCAAGCCCATTTAAGGCAGAGGAAAAACCATAATGTTTAAGCTTCTCTTTCTAGAAGACACGATTCGCATCCCCCCAGAGAAATTCGGTGAACCTCTTAAAAAGGCGGGGCATGAACAGCTTAGAGCCAAATATGAGGGGATGGTGGACAATGAACTCGGCTACGTGGTAGCAGTCACTGACATCAAGGTTAACCCGACGGGAAAGATCATCCCAGGCGACGGCGCCACGTACCATAAGGTCTCCTTCTCTCTTCTCACCTTTTACCCAGAAGTTCAAGAGGTTATAGAAGGCGAAGTTGTTGAAATCGCGGATTTCGGCGCTTTTCTACGTGTCGGCCCCATTGACGCGCTGCTACATGTGTCACAGTTGATGGATGACTTTATCTCCTATGATGAGAAGCAAGGTGTGTTAATGGGCAAGGAGACGAGGAGGAAACTGTCTTCAGGTGATCATGTCAGAGCTCGCATAACTGCGGTCTCGCTAGCTCGAGGCGGAGGCTCTGGAAAAATCGGGGTGACTGCCAGGCAACCATTTCTCGGAAAGCTAGAATGGATAAAGAAAGAAGTGACAAAACTGAGAAACGAAGCTAAGAAAGAGCCAGCTAAACAGGCTAAAGAAAAGGAGAAAAGGCAAGAATGACCCAAAAAGCCTGCCGAAAATGCCATATGATAACAACAGGCTCCCTATGCCCAAAATGCAAAACTGCTACCCTAAGTGACGATTTCAGCGGGCTCGTCATCATCGTTAATCCAGAAGAATCAGAGATAGCTAAGATAATGGAGATCGAAGAGAAGGGACGTTACGCCTTACGTGTCCGATAACCCTATGCTCCGAAAGCTATAAGTCCACATCATTTTCCATGGAACATGAAAATTCGAGTGAACTCATGATAGATAAGTTGAGAGATTCGTGGTAAGCAGTAGGTGATTAAAATCCGCCAGCTCACGCGTCAACTTCGGAAAAAACTGAAAAGACCTCTAGGAACGCTCTTTCACGGCTCTTTGGAAGAAACCATGAAAACGCTAAAGACGATGGTTGAAAATAAAAAACCGTCCAAGCTAGTAACTGTGGGTGATCAAGTCTCTCAAGACCTGTATAACCACCATCTTTTGCCCGACCTACTAATTGTCGATAATAGAATTATGAGAAGAGAAATACCTCCCATTTCTGCTACAGCTGACAAGGTCGTAACGGTGAAGAACCCGCCTGGAACCATAACTGACGAAGCACGATTAGCTGTCGAAAAGGCGATGAACGCTTCTGAAAGGACGAAAATCGTCGTTGACGGGGAAGAGGACCTGCTTGCGTTGGTCGCTGTCTTAACCGCACCGGAGAATTCGCTCATTCTTTATGGACAACCCCATGAAGGAATAGTCGTCGTCAAAGTATCAGCGAAAATGAAGCAGAAAGTGCGAAAGATCGTTGAAGCAATGAAGCACCATTGAAGTACAAGTCAATGGAGAAATGAACCACCAGATAAAACATTTATCAATAACACAAGCAAACCTGCTATTCCCAGAAACATACCTATCAAGACGAGAAACGAGTTGTGAACCGCATTTATTGGGTTCATACCAACCAGTCCATATGTAAAGACGATGAAACCCAAAAGACACAAAATGATTCCCACAAGCACGCCCCTGACTTCCAACCTAACCGCCAATTGACTCTTGGAACTCCTGAGCCAAAAACCTTGAGTACGCAAAATACACATTCCAAATAGCTTTCTAACCTTTTGAGAGCCTCTCTCTTTCCTGTGCTTCTGTGGCTTCCCAGCCTCCAATCTTGCGTCAACCATTACCATTACATCTTCACATTCATAGCTGTACCGTGAGTCCCGCCACACCCCAAAAATCAATGCGCACTCCTTCTCAGCAACCCTCAAATTAACATTCTAGCCTCCCGGCAAATGGCTGCCACGATTCACTCTTTATGAATTAGCTTTATAAGTGCAAAAACCCTTTTCTCTGTGCCATAACTAGTTACCAATGGAAGAACCGAATTTGGAGATCACGATTGTATCTAAAAAGCACAACCCTCTGCTAAAAAGAACGGAGGTAGTCTTTGAAGTTGACCACAGCGGAGAAGGAGAAACTTCTCCACGCTTAGAAATAAGGAATAAGATTGCTAACAAACTTAAGGCGAAATCCAACCTTGTTTTTGTGGAGAAAGTGGAGACAAAAACTGGGACTATGACCTCTGTAGGAGAAGCAAACGCCTATGAAACACCTGAACAAGCGAAACTGGTCGAACGCGAGCACATAATTGCCCGTAATGCTCCACCAGAAAAACCTGCAGAGGAAGCTGAAAAACCTAAAACGAAGGAAGCAGAAGAGAAAAAGCCAACTGAAGAAGAAAAGCTGAAGGAAGAAAAACCCAAAACAGAAGAAACGAAGGAGACAAAAGAAGAGGCCTCCAAGCCGAAACCTGAAAAAGACACTCGAGAGAAAGAGGAGAAGAACAAGGAAGAAGGTTAGTAAATGTCCGAAGAAGCTGAAGAGCCAGAGGTAAAAGAAGAGATCGAGACCGAAGAGTTGGAAGAGGCGGTGGAGGAAAAACCTAAGAAGCCTGAAAAACCAAAGGCGCAGAAAAAGAAGAAAGAAGAGAAGGGCGCTTTCAGCTACTACAAAATAGACGAAAAAGAAGGCTTAACAAGATTGCGGCCCTTCTGTGAAAGATGTGGTCCAGGCTATTTCATGGCAGACCACGGCAATCGATACACGTGCGGTCACTGCGGCTTCACACGGTATAAACAGAACCAACAATAATGAGGGAGCAAAGGCTGAACCATCCAAAGATGAAAATCCGCGTAAACGTTTTCATAAGGGACGTCTCAGCTGAACGTCTGTGGGAAATCCGACGTCCACTGCCACCAGTTAAGATCGCCACCAACCTCAACCTCATAGGCATGAACAAGTCAGAAGAACTGCTAGAAGCGCCTTTCGTATTCACCATAAGCTATAACCCAGCAGTAGCTCAAATCAACTTCAAAGGCAAAGCCCACATAACAGGGAACAAAGAAGAACTGAAGAAGATACACGCCGCGTACAAAGAGAAGAAAGCTCCACCGCCAATGGTTGTCCAAACCATTTCCAATGTCGTATTTCTGGAATCCGTACTCATCTCCCGAACCCTAAATATTCCCCCTCCTATCCCATTGCCCAAAATACCGATAAGCGGCGATAAAAAGAAGACTGAACTTAGATACCGAGCATAAGACTGCCTAAGTCACCTTACTTCAAGGGCACATACATCGATGAACGCGAGGCACCAATGCCCGGTTGACCATGCTTCACGGGCTTGTTCGTTATAGCGTACTCCCCAAGGTAATGCCCAATCATCTGAGGCGTGATCTCAACAGGGGCGAATTCCTTGCCATTGTGAAGAAGAATCGTTACACCAACCATCTCAGGCAGAATAACCATGTCTCGCGCATGCGTCTTAACAACCACACTTTGCCCTTTATCCAACGCCGCCTTCGCTTCTCTAACACCTTCCAACAAAATGCGCTGCTCAGTTGTAAGACCCCGCTGCAGACTCCTTCGGTGGCGAGATGGAAGCAACAGTATAAACTCGTCCATCGACATGTTCTGCAACTCTTTGAAGGTGCGTCCCCGATACATGAATTCCTTAGGCATCTAAATCCTTCACCTGTCCAATCCTTCCTTAAGGCCATTTATTAAGCTTTTCAGATGTCACTTTCTCCTCTTCTGCTTCTTACCCGCACCTCGAGCCGCAATCAGACCCACTTTTTTGCCAGGAGGCGCACCCCTTGAAACCGTCGTAACCTTCCGACCACCTCTTTTGCTACTTCCGTAAGGGTGTGCAGCAGCAACCATAGCAATGCCCCTTGTTCGGGGATACTTTTGGCCCTTCGCTTTCTTCTTATGGTATTTCTTACCTGCTTTGAGAAGGGGCTTCTCTAAGCGTCCAGCCCCTGAAACAATGCCTATCGTGGCACGGCAAAGGTCGTTGATATGTTTTGTCTTCCCTGAGGGGAATTTTATCATAGTTCCTTGAGGAGTGTGAGCAACGATGGTGGCATATGTTCCAGAAGAACGGGCAATTTTCCCTCCATCGCCTGGCGATAGTTCGATACCGCAGACCATTGTGCCTTCAGGGATGCTGCTCAAGGGAAGAACGTTCCCTATATCAACTGAGGCTTGGCTGCCGATTTGGATCTGTTGCCCTTCATAAACTCCTTCTGGAACGATGAAATGATAATCTTGGCCTGTTTCGAGTTTTATTCTTGCAAGAGGCGAGCCGCGACCCGATTCGTGGAGAATTGCCTCCACTTTGCCTTCAACAGCGCCTTCCAGTCGTTCGTTGTCAAGTGCAGGATACTTCGCTGGCGCTACTCTCTTCTGTGTAGAGGCTTTGAACGTAGGTCCTCCACGTCCCCGCCTTTGCACTCGAATTCGTTTCCCCATGATCTTAACCTGCCTCCTATGTGAAAGATGATGGCGATTTAAATGCTTTACGATGCAGAGTTTCACATGTGCTCTCTTATCGCAGCTCTAGATAAACGGCTAACAGTACTAATATCCATCTGCAGGATATTCAGCCTTCTGCGATTGTATGACAAAGTCGAAATTTAGCTTATTCTGAATACAGATTCACGTTTCATAACAGATTTTAAGCCAAAAAGAAACTGCACACCGAACCAAAAATGGGAAAACTTGAAGAACTTCGTTTAAAGGTCGCTAAGCTACAGATGGACTCTAAAGAGCTCAAACGCCTGAGGTCGGACTACAACAACCTCAAAAAATTTCGCAAAATGCTTGTCAAAGAAAAATTCGACTAACCGTGCGATGAGACGATGGAAAAGAAGCTAGAAAAGACGCTGGAAAAAGCTCTTGACAGGCTGCTGCAAAGCACTCTTGAAGAGACCTATTACCGACTGTTGAATAAGAAGCTCCTCCATCTAGCAAAATCAAAAAGAGACTTTCTGTTCGGTATTATCGTAGGAGACATGCTTGAAGGCCTAGGTTTCTGCATATATGGAGCATACAAGAGACACCCTAAAGACGAAGAATTCAAAGAATTATTCAAGATAATCCAGAGAAGATCAAAGGAAATACATGAAAGAATTAGCTTGATTCTCTCAAGATAAAGTGCTCCATGCATCTATTTAATATGTGAAAAGTCTTGATTACTGCTGTTTTTCCTGGAACCATCCTAAGGATTCCATACTGGAACCCACAATTCTTGCAGCAAAATAGCCTACAGGAATAGTATACAAGGCAAGAGTGGCATTAAAGAACCCTATAACTGGAAGCGTTGCAACCACAACCTCCACTGGTAAACCGAATCCCACAGGTGGCGCAAAGGGAAGAAAAGCCCAATTTACAATACTCATCAAACCTACTCTGAAAAAAACTCCGAAAGCTGTGAAAATAATAGGTAATGCAATCTCTGGTCCTTCGGCAAGACCAGTCCGCAGAAATCTCTGCACTATAAAGATTCCAAGTAACATACTAAGAACAGCAGCAAGGTTATAGAATGGACCTGTAGGAAGTTCTCCTGGAAATATCGCAAGAAGTAATGCAGTGTTAATGATTGATATGGGTATCCCTACCTTAAGACCGAATAGTAAGAAGGAAGCTACAATCGGTATTTCCCAGATTTCGTATATGAGGAATGGTGCATATGGGGCAGGTATCTTTATTGGTGACAGGTTAAGCGCAACAGTGAGTGCTCCAAACACAACTATAACAGCGATTGTTTTGGAATCCATCTTTCTTCGACCCTGTATTGACTGGAGCCTATGGTTTCCCGATAACTATTTAAGAGTAACTACTCGAAAAAGAGTGAGAGAATGTACGCCCTCTGCGTCAATGCGACGAGTTTTGACAAGTGCTATATTCTGCCGTTCTACTTTGACTAGGAGTAGAACAACATGACAAAACTAGCTACGATAGCTCGCAATGCACTAAAAGCTAACAGCATAGAATACATCGATTTGATTGAAAAATCCACCAAAACGTTGGCTTTAGAGAAAGGGCGAATAGGGAATCTTAACATCGAGGGCCGGCTTGTCAAAGCGAAACCTTCTGGAAAAGCGGTAGTTATCGGTGATCTGCATGGTGATTTAGACAGCCTCGCCCACATATTGAACGCTTCTGGATTCGTAGAAAAGGCAGAACAGAACAAGGAGATTCTCTTGATTTTCCTCGGTGATTATGGAGACCGAGGCCCCCATTCTCCGGAGGTTTACTATATAGCCTTGAAGCTGAAGCAGCTGTTCCCTGGAAAGGTGGTGTTGATGCGAGGGAACCATGAAGGTCCTGACGACTTGCTGGCTCATCCTCACGATTTGCCTGAAAACATGCAGGCAAGATTTGACAAGGAAGGCTCAGCGGTTTACGCACGAATTCGTGAGCTGTTTCAACATCTTTACACCTCTGTCGTTGTGGATGAGCTTTGCGTGATGATTCACGGCGGAGTGCCTAGTCAAATATCTTCGCTGGAAGATTTGAAATTCGCTCATTCAAGGCATCCAAGAGAAAGTCACCTTGAGGAAATTCTCTGGAGTGACCCAAATGAAACTGTAAAGGGGACTTATCCATCACCGCGAGGAGCGGGGTTTCTCTTCGGCGAGGATGTTACTCAGAAACTTCTTGACTTGTTGAGTGTCAGGATGCTGATTCGTGGACACGAGCCAGCTCAAGACGGTTTCAAAATAAATCACAACGGTAAAGTCATCACTCTGTTTTCTAGGAAAGGCTCGCCTTACTTCAACTCTTTAGCTGCATACCTGCAAGTTGACTTGTCCTCGAAACCAAAGAGCGTTCATGAAATTGTATCTCATATTCACAAGTTCTAGCATCACCTTCCACTGAATACCTTTTAAGAAAAACTTATGCAGTATGTTTAGCAACTTAACAACAAGGAAAGTTCAGTAAGACAAGTGCCAAAGGGACGATTCAGCATGGCGCAGACAAGAAAAGAGCAGAAGAAATCGGAAACTAAGACATCTGATTTGGCAGAGTACTTGAAGCACCTGCCCTCCCCTCCTGAAGAACACGCTCACGAGTTGAAAATGGAGAAGCGTCTCAAACGCCTACCTAAAAAGCAAGAAAGGAGACTTTCAGAAGGAGAACTACGATTCTACTCTAGGCAGATAATGTTAGACGAAATAGGGCATGAAGGACAGTTGAAACTGAAGAGAGCAAAAGTCTGCATAATAGGTCTAGGAGGACTTGGCTCCACAATATCGATTCAGCTAACCGCCATGGGCGTAGGGCATCTAAGGCTTGTTGACCGAGATGTTGTTGAAGAATCAAATCTCCAAAGACAGCACCTTTACGACCATGATGTCATAGGCTTTCCAAAAGTAGAAGTGGCCCTGAAAAAGCTGAAAAGGCTAAATCCCTACGTAGAGTTTGAGCCCCTCCCGCTTTCCCTGAATGAACATAACGCTGACAAGATGCTGAGTGGAATGGACGTAGTCGTAGACGGCTTAGACAACATGAACACTAGATATGCCGTAAACAGAGCTTGCGTCAGACTTAGAATTCCGTACGTGTTCGGCGCAGCCATATCAACCTTTGGAAACGTCTCAACTATAATCCCAAAAGAGACCCCTTGCTTAGAATGCTTTTACGGAAGGCTTGACGACAATATTCTTCCCAACTGTGCCACAGTAGGAGTGCATCCTTCAATCTTAGGCGTCGTGGCAAGCATAGAAGTTGCTGAAACAGTCAAACTACTCTTAGGCAGGGAGCCGAGTCTTAGAAATAAGCTCGTGTATTGTGATGTTGATTCTATGCGCTTCGAAGAAATAGAGGTTTCAGCCGCAGAAAACTGCCCTGTTTGTGGAAGTCAACCGAAAGCCGCTCCTGTTCCCTTAAAGCATGTTTTGATAGAAGAGGAATGCGGAAGGAACAATAGGAGAGTCTTCGTCGCAGTGCCTAAGGATAATCTCAACCTAGAAATGGAGAAGTTGATCGACTTTTTGCGGGAGGAAAGAGTGCGATTAGATGTTGAGGCCCGACTTGGTGTAACGTTTACAACAGAAAAAGGAATCCTCGCAAGCATATTAAGAAGCGGCGTCATGATAATCGAGGGAGCCGATAGCCGGGAGGAAGCGCTGGATTTTTATAAGCGCATTGTTGTTGACAAAATTGGGATACCTTGGTCTCGCATACGCCAATAACTGAATTATGATTCAGAGAACTAATATTCGATGCCTTTTCTAGGGGGCATTCCCTTCTTGAAGGGGTGTTTTATTTCCTTCATCTCAGTAACTAGGTCTGCCGCTTCAATAATTTCCGGAGGAGCATATCGCCCTGTGAAAACAAGCTCCACATGCTTAGGCTTGTTCTTCGCCAACTTAACAATCTCAGGCACTTCTAGCAGTTTCATTTCACGGGCCACATTTCTTTCATCCAGTATCACACCGTCGTAGTCACCGCTGGAAACAACTTTCTTGGCGAACTCCAGAGCTTCCGTCGCAATTTTCATGTCCACGTCTCGTGGAGGCTTTTCTGTTATGAATCTGCCGCTGCCAAAAGCCTTCAACTTCAGATTGCCAAGTCGTTTGACTGCGTGAAGTTCACCGTAGTCAAAGCCCCCTTTAATAAACTGAATTATGTATGCTTTCAATCCCCGCCCCACGGCTCTGAGGGCCAACCCCAACGCGGCGGAAGTCTTTCCCTTTCCGTCACCTGTGTAGACCTGTACTAAGCCTGTTTTCAGTCGCCTTTTCTTCATCGGATTATCTTCCTCATGATCTCTGCCAATTTGCTCAACCAAGACTTTTTCTGCTGCTGTGAAAGGATCTATCTTTCTTGCCAGAATTTGTGAGGTCAACTCGTCTAATCTGCCACTTTCCGTCAGCGCTTCTACGAGATGTTCGGCGATTTTCTGCTTTATAGCATCCACGAGTTCTGTTCTTACCATTCTTTTTCGTCTTAATCTGGCTTCGCCTTTCGCAAGGTACTTCTGATGTCCCGCAACCTTCTCTAAAAGGGCATCTGTTCCTTCGCCAGTGATAGCTATGGTTTTGACTATAACTGGATTCCACTTGCCTTTTCCATTGCCCATTTCCAACATAGCTTGGATGTCGGTGACTGCCTTGTCTGAGTTTTCTCGATCCGCCTTGTTGATAACAAAGATGTCTCCTATCTCCATCATTCCCGCTTTGATAGCTTGTATTTCATCGCCAAAACCAGGGGCTAAGACCACGATGACTGTCTGGGCGATTTTGATGATGTCGACCTCTGATTGCCCAGCGCCTACTGTTTCCACAATAACTACATCTCTACCTGATGCATCTAGGATACGGACAGCGTCTTTAGTAGCCTTAGCTAAGCCTCCGGGGTTCCTTCTTGTTGCCATGCTTCGAATGAAAACTCCTTCATCCGTGGTCAACTCTTGCATCCGTATGCGATCACCTAAGAATGCCCCACCGGAAAACGGGCTTGTGGGATCAACGGCTACTACCGCCACGGTTTTGCCT
>CAYGBS010000005.1:0-8089 GCA_964348215.1 uncultured Candidatus Bathyarchaeia archaeon | reverse complement strand
GCTGGGTCCAGTTATGCCTATTATCTGTGCTTTTCCAGCGTGGGGATAAAGCAAGGAAATAATCTTTTGTGCTTCCAAAGCATTATTTTCTGCAAGTGTTATCGCTCTGGCTGTGGCTCTGCGATCTCCGTTGAGTACAGCATCGGCAACCTGCTGGGCGGTAGCCAATTTCCATCAACGACTTCTTTTTACGTTTTCTTTGACAAATCTGACTACTGTCTCTGTTGTGGTGCCCGGTCCAAAGATTTCTATTATTCCAAGCTTTTTCAGAGATGGAGCGTCTTCTTCTGGTATAATGCCGCCGGCGAACACCAAGACATCGTCAAGTCCCTTTTGTTTCATGAAGTCCACTATCTTAGGAAACAGTGTCATGTGAGCACCTGACAGTATACTCAGACCCAAAACATCAACATCCTCCTGCAAAACTGTCTCCGCTATCTGTTCGGGTGTCTGTCTCAGCCCAGTGTAGATAACTTCCATGCCAGCGTCTCTCAAAGCCCTTGCCACAACCTTCGCACCTCTGTCGTGACTGTCCAGTCCGGGCTTCGCTATGAGCACTCGGATTTTTTTCTCCTGCAACTTCTCATGTCTCTCCTACACAACTATTAATTCCTTGTATTCCCCATACACGTTTCGAAGAACATCAGTTATTTCCCCCAGTGTAGCATAAGCTTTTACTGCCTCGATTATCGTGGGCATCAAGTTCTCGTCCTTGTCTGCACCGTCGTGAAGTTTGCCAAGAACCTGTTTTACCTTAGTATTGTTGCGTTCGCGTCGAAGCTTTTGAAGTCCTGCTATTTGCTGCTCTTCAACTTCGGGGTCAATACGTAGAAGTTCAACAGAACACTCGGGTTCGTCAATTAGATATTCGTTTACACCGACCAATACCCTCTCGTTATTGTCAATTTCACGCTGATACTTGTAAGCGCTGTCAGCGATCTCCTTTTGGAAGAAACCCTTCTCAATGGCTTCATAAACTCCACCCATGTTGTCAATTTTCTCAATGTAGTCCATGGCCTCTTCTTCCATTTTATCTGTCAGGGTTTCAACGTAATAGCTTCCCCCAACAGGGTCTATCGTATTGGGGACGCCGCTTTCGTGGGCGATTATCTGCTGTATTCGCAAGGCTAGGCGAACGGCTTCTTCGCTAGGGAGGCATAAGGCTTCGTCGTGGCTATTTGTGTGTAGGCTTTGCGTTCCACCTAATATCGCGGCAAGAGACTGCAGTGTCACTCTAATTATATTGTTAAGAGGCTGATGAGCCGTTAGTGTGCAGCCTGATGTTTGAACATGCATGCGCATCCACATGGAGCGCGGTTTCTGAGCGTGGAATCTGTTCTGCATCAATTTCGCCCACAGTCTACGTGCCGCTCGGAATTTGGCGATCTCTTCAAAAAAATCGTTGTGACTGGCAAAGAAGAAACTCAAACGTGGGGCAAAATCGTCAACTTTAAGCCCTCTTTCCAGGGCAGCTTCAACGTACCCAATGCCATCGCAGAGTGTGAAAGCTAGTTCCTGAACGGCGTTTGACCCTGCTTCACGGATGTGGTAGCCGCTTATGCTTATGGGGTTCCATCGGGGCAGGTTTTTCGTGCAGTATTCAACGATATCTGTTACTAGTTTGACTGATGGTTTTGGAGGGAATATGCAGAGTTTCTGGGCGAAGAACTCCTTGAAAAGGTCGTTCTGCGTTGTCCCTCTAAGCCTTGCCCGTGGAACGCGTTGTTTGTCTCCTATGGCGACGTACATTGCCAGTAGCATCGCTGCGGGACCATTTATCGTCATGCTTGTGGTCACTTTTTCGAGGGGGATTCCGTTGAAAAGAACCTCAAAGTCTTTGAGAGATGAAACTGCGACTCCGCACCTTCCTACCTCGCCTTTCGACATAGGGTGATCAGAATCATAGCCCATAATGGTGGGGTAGTCAAAGGCAATACTGAGACCTGTCTCTCCCTCTCTGAGGAGATATTTGAACCGCTCATTTGTCTGCTTAGCTGTGCCGAAACCGCTGAATTGACGCATGGTCCATAGGCGTCCTCGGTACATTGTGGCATGTACGCCACGGGTGAAGGGATATTCTCCGGGGAAGCCTAAGTCTCGCACGTAGTCAATGTTCTGGGTGTCTAGGGGTGTGTAAAGCCGTTTTATCGTGATTCCTGAGATATTGTGAAATTCCCTTCTTCTCTCTGGATGGCGTTCTAGCCAGTTTGGAACAGCTGTCTTTTCCCATCTTTGTTGCTGCTTAACCAGCTCGTTCAGTTTTTGCTGTTCTTGAATCGTCAATGCTGTGTCGCTCCCTTTGAGGAGTTAGGATAGATAGAGTTGTAAGGTGACCTTAAAAGTTATCTTTAAGATTGTTAATGTGAAGCTGTCTTTTCGTTTTGAAGTTATTTTTATTTTTGGTGACTTTTGCTACTTGGAAGTTAAATTTTTAAAGCAGACAGAAGGCGAGTTTCGATGATACCAGTAGCCTCCTCCTTCTGTATCAATCCTTGCAATATCCTAAACGCATTTTCCTTTGTGATAGCAAAAGCACTTCTCATTTGACAACAAAGAATATACGTGCACCTCTCCTTTATCAATGAGTGCGAGTTGGAGGTGTAAATGTAGCTATCTACATTTTAAACAACTCTCTTCAACAATTTCCGATCTACCCCTACCACTCGCACCCACCCAAAGTCGTTTGATTTGTTTTCGAAGAACCCATAGCTAGTTGTCTAGTATCTAATTTCCTGCACACGTTCTGAAAAGAGATAGTGTATCACGCGCGAAGAGACGAAAGGGATGAAGTGATTCAGTAACTTTACGAAATTGATAGCTCCAACCATGTAGCGAGAGCCTCTAGGTAATGTCTCTGATCACTTCTTATCCTAGAGGAATGTACGCTCTTAGCCTCTCAACTGACTTCAATCTTGTCTTGTCATCCATCTTCGCGTTTTGAACTGCTTCCCTTAAAATTTGAATGGATTCATCCATAGCCTTTTTGTCCACTGGTCTGGGCACACCGTCCTTTCCACCGTAGGCAAAGGAAAACTTGACAGGGTCCTTCCAGCTGGGCGGTTTTCCATAGATGATTTCGGAGACCAGGGCGAGCCCACGAACTGTGGCTGGACCGATTCCCTTGATGCTCAGTAGTTCTTCATAGTTTTCGGGTTGAAATTCGTAGGCTTTGTGCAGGGCGTTCCAGTTGATTCTTCGAGGCATACGTAAGACCGGTATTGTATGGTCCTCTGCATTATTCCTTGAAATCCATTGCTGCAAAGACTTCTGGTGCGCAGGTCTTGTTGACTCTAGCAATTGCTTGATCTTTCTGGGTTTTTCTTTAGAGGTGTCAACCGAAACCTTTCGGCACTCTTCGCTTTCTCTGGCAGTCATATCCAATGCGACCTCTCTTTTCACATTGCCTACAATGGCTTCATGGGGTTCCACGACAAACTCTTCTACGTGTTTTGAAAGCCAATGATATCTTCGGGACGTTCTATCTTGAACACTCAATCCCTGCTGAACTACAGTCCATTTTCCCTCTTCGGATAAGAGGAAAGCGTGATGATAGAGCGAATAGCCTGCTTGAATTGCAGTGTTGTCCACTTTTGCGCTCATCCGACTCGAATAGACCAACCCGTCAATGACAGGTTCTGAGAGATCGAAATTTTCACCCGCTAAGCGAATTTCAGCAGGTGCTCTCAGTGATGTTTTCCCCTTTCCTCCGCAAACAGCAATCCCATGCTTCTGTGGTGAAATAGCTTTTTTCAACACGCCTGTCAAAACTGTTGTTACTCCAGATGAATGCCAGTCGTAGCCCAAAACGCAACCTAAAGCTTGAAACCAAAAGGGGTCGGCAATCCGTGTCAAAAACTCATCTTGGCCATGCTCGTCTATAATTATGGAGACGATTGCATCTGCCATCTTGATCATCCTTGAAACAAGCCATCTTGGTGCTCTTCCGTAATGGAGCGGAAGGCTTGCAACACCTGTTTTCTTCAAGAGTCCACCTCTAACACCGTGTATGTGTCTTTGGTGCGTAATCTCTGTTTTGGCAGTCTTCATCAACATTTTTGCGGCTTCGAAAAGCTTTACAAGAGACAATACAGATCAGACAAGCGTGGAGTGAAACGCATGTTAAAGAAAGCAGGGGTTCACGAAAAGGGCACTCTAAAACTCACAGATGTCATTCAAGCCACCAAAGAGGACGAAAACTTTCAAAAGGCTGGAGCCATAACGCTTTTCATTGGTGTAGTCAGAGGTGAGACAAAAGAAGAAGCCGTCGAGAAACTGAGGCTGGAAGCTTACAAGGAGAAGGCAGATGAGGTATTAGAGAATATCTGCAACGATCTGAAAGCGAGGAAAGGAATAGTTGACGTCCAAATTCATCATCTCCTCGGAGATTTTGAGGTCGGCGAAGAACTAGTCTATGTCCTCGTCGCCGGAGCCCACAGAACCGCAGCGTTTCCAGCCCTGCGAGACGCAGTGGAACGATACAAAAAAGAAGTCCCGATCTTCAAGAAAGAATACATAACTGACAGAGAAGGAAACCCGAAATCCTATTGGGTAAATGAACAATAAGCGCATCGTAGATATTTATCGGCAAGAGCACTCATGGCTTGCAGAAACAGCGAGATAGGCAGCTTTCATGTAAGCGAATTGGATTCAGCAAAGGTCATTGGGTTTTTGCTAGCCTGATCCATGAGCCAATCTTTTCCAGAGTCGGTTTCTCGTCTTCCTTAATCTTTCCCTCTTCTAAATAAAGCTCAGCAACCTTTGACACCCTAGCACCGAGATTGAAGGCATCTTGAAGAGCTAGTTCCTGCTTGGAGTTCACGCCGCTTTTCAATAGAAGCGCCGCATCTTCATGTTGGATTCCTGGAATCATCAGCAACTGAATCGCACTCTGCAGGCTTTTTGCTTCACTCTCAGACATAGCCTTTGTCATTGCTATCTCCACAGGGTTTTTCAACAACAAGTCTTCAATTGTCTCTATTCCGCTTGACTTTAACCGTCGAATAGTGCCTTTTCTCAGCATTTTTCCTTCAAGCACTTTTATTTCATTAGTGCTATTCACGTAAGGCTCAGGAACAGAATTCACCTTCGCCATGGTCTCCTGAAGGCTTTTCAAATCTTTCCCTACGGTTTTCAAAGCTTGTAATTTCCTTTTCACCTTGGGTAGCTCTTTCTGGGCAGTTTCGATTTTGCTTATCCTGCGCTCGATCTTCACAAGCTTCTTCTGCGCCGTCTTAAGGATTTTTTCATAGCTTTCCATAGTCTCTTTTAGTTTGTCGCTGGATTCCGTGAGCTTCTGCTCTAGAGTCTTCATGCTCTCCTTCAGTTGAAACTCTCTCAAACCCAGCTTTGTCAAAGCTGTATTAGTTGAGCTTTTAATTTCCTCGCTTTTCGCATCAAGCTTCTCCTCAAACTCTATGCTCAGTTCATGCAGTGACAAGTCTGATGACTCACCGCGAAATACTGCGAAGCACACCGCTCCGATAAAAAAGATTGTGGAAACCAGAGTTAAGGCGAAATATACTATAATCTCTATTGTGAACGAAAAGATCGTGATCGCACTGACACCTTCAATCTGCCACAAAATCCACGCTTGCAAAGTGCCTAAAATAGCTAAGAAGACGAATATGATGAGTACCCAAATTTTGAAGGCTCTTTTCGAAGTCAATGTTGTTCCCTTAAAAGCTAGTAGACTTAGCAATTTAACGTTATGAAACAAAAATAATTATTACTGCTATGTTCTTATGAACTACGAAAAAATGCTTCACATCTGAATAGAGCTTCACTAATCAGGCGCACTGTGTGTTTCACTCAATAGGAATGCCAAGACACATGGCATATTTGTGAATCCGACGCTTGGTCAAACTAGTGACTTTACTAAGAGGCTGTGACCCCAGAGATGGAGAACTGTAAGATTAACTTGTTAGCTCTTCCCTCGTTTCTTGACCACTCACATGCCCCTCGAATCTATGAAAGAAAGCTTGAACCATTAGCATGTCAGCAGTCTAAGGTGGCTCAGATTATGGGATGCCGAGTAGAACCTGGATTAGGTAAATTATCGCTATGAAAGCGACGAGCAGCAATATCGAAATGCCTAGGTTCTTCAGCCATTCGCCTTTGCTGAAGGCGATGCCGAAGGGAACTCCTATGAGGAAGCCGGCGACGTGGGCTATATACCCGACGTTTCCACCGAAGTTCAACATGACAGCGAAAACATTGAAGATGAAGTACAAGATTGCCACTAATCCTAGCGGTATAAAGAGAAAGAAGAATGACGATTTCAAGGGCTTGATGAGCATAGCTGCAGCGGCAAGCGTGAAGATTGCCCCAGAGGCTCCAATCATCGCGGTGGTGAGGTCATAGTAGAATGTGCTTATTATAAGGGATCCTATTCCTCCAGCTAGGAAAGCTATTGTTGTCATCTTTCCACCCGCTTCTTCCTCAACTGCTCTTCCAAAGACGTAAAGGAAGATCATGTTGCCTATCAAGTGTCTCCAGTCAAAATGCACGAAGAGTGTTGTGATTGGGGTCCATAAAGCGCCATGTGTTAGTCTGTTTCCGCTGTAGACCAGGTAACTTTCTACAAACTGTGGGTATGCGTACCAATAGAAGAGGCTAACTAAGACGCAGAGGATTATCAAGATGCTTGTTCGTTTCATAATACTTTCACCAATGTTGGGGATTCTTATCGACAGATTTGTTATATGAAGTTTCTCTAAAGAGTCGGTTGTCGTTGGTCAGCATCTTCTTGCGGGATAGGTGCTTCCTCAGTTTCTTCCCTTTCCTCGTCATCAGCTTCTGTCTCTCTCCAGGCATCTTGCACATCTCGCGCTTCAGTGATGTTTACAGGTTCCTCGAGTTGTTCAACTTTCTCTTCCATAAGTTCTTCTTTTGGCGTTTCAGTTTCTTCTCTAGGCTCTGATGCCTCCTCTTTCTGAGGCTCAGAAACTTCAGTAAGTCGCCCTTGTTCTCTTTCTTGTTTAGGCTGTATTACCGCTTTCGATGTCTCGGCTTCAGAAGCATCTTGCGGCTTCAAAGTTTCCCGGCTTCTCTTGAAAATGTACCATGCAACAACTATTGATGTGAAGATGTTAATCCAAGACAGTCCGAAGATTATTCCAGAGAAGATCCAGTAGGGCATTGCCCACCGGTAACTGAAATGCAAGCCGAAGTTGTAGAGGTCACCGTGGATTATGTAGTTTATCTGATTCAAGCTAAGCATAGTGAAAAGGGAGGCTGCTGCCATCAATACTAGAACAGCAGCTATTGCTGACGGGTTAATGTCAGTTTCCATATGGTGACCTTGATAGTTTCAAACGGTGGAATTGCGATTAAGTGTTGTGACTTTCTAATCAATCTCCGAAATTAGTAGCTCAAATAAGCCTGATGTATCCTGTGTGGATATTTGATTCTTTTATTCTTTGCAGTTTTGATTCTAGATAAAGATGAATAGGTAGTAAATTAATTATAGTATGAAGAATTAACTTTGTTTTCCGGTGTTCCAATTTGGAAGTTGAAGAGCCGCATGCGCGATTTCAGACACCTATCGAGGAATACTCTCCCCTAGTTGAGTCTTCTCCAGCGGAGGAAACAAGAAGACATCGATTTTCCGCCTTAGTCGATGGAATCTGCATAGGAGTTGGGGTGGTCTTTATTCTTCTCGGAGTGCTTATGCCGATCACTAGCGCTGGAATGTTAGTGCAGGGGCTGATGGCGATTATTGGCGGTCTTGTCGTTCTGGCCGTCGGGGTAATTGTCGAAGTATATAATTGTGCTAAGCTTCATTAGCAGGTACGTCACAACGATTTTTCTTCACACGTGTCAAGACGGTAGTAAAGCCGCGTTTACAAGTCCGAAGAGCTAGGTTGTGCTTCCAGTCTCATGGATTTTTGAGGGACAAGATAGGTGATTAAGAGAGTGTTAATTGTCTGCGTTGAGGATGCTGTGAGAAGCTGAAGCTTTCGCGAAACTTCATGTCAAAGGAGAGATTGAAGCATCTAGCACCGGAACTTAGCCTTCAAGTAGCATTCATTTTGCGGTAGAAGCGATGATGGAGAAAGGACTAGATACTAAGATGCTGACACTATTGTAG
>CAYGBS010000004.1:31253-36498 GCA_964348215.1 uncultured Candidatus Bathyarchaeia archaeon | reverse complement strand
ACGAACGGAAGAAAAAAAAGTTTGTAAAAGTGAAATAGCCTCAAGCTACCGTCACCTTTGAAGCTGACAAACTAGGCACTTGGACCATCGATTCTGACTGGCTAATCAGACTCTAAGCACTCAGTTTCGATATGATCTAATGGCGGGCCCGTGGGGATTTGAACCCCAGATCTCCGGCTTTCACCCTCTTAGACCGGAGGCTTGCACACCACTTTTGATGGCTCGGTGCCTTAATCCTGACTGGGCTACGGGCCCCTAGATAGGAATTGCTGTGACATTATTTGAGTTTCTGTGTTGCTTCAAGCTTCAACCAGTTCTTCGTTAAGCCACCATGCTCTCTTTTTTCCGCTTTTCTCTCCAGCATGATATTCCACTATTGGCTTTCCCAGCTGTTTTTTAGAGGTCTTCTGAAATTTCCGCAGTCTATTGAGGATCAGCCATCTGTTCGTCTTTAGATGTTCAGCTAACTCTGGAGTTGTTGCTCCTTTGTAGTGGAGAAGATAGTCCATGATCTTGTGATCTACGTCGTCAATGCAGAAGGCATAAGGATTGATTTTTCCTCTTTCATATGTAAGCACTTCAAGCTTTGCAAGATACTTTTTGATTTCAGAAAACTCCGCTTCCAGCCTGCTCACTCGTTCTCCTAGTCCTGAGATCTTATCTGGTCTCGGAACTTTTTGCAGCTTCTCGATAATGGCGTCTCGGATGAAGGCGCTTCTCTCACCCTCAGACACGCGTAGAGCAAATTCTTTGTAGACCTCTGCCGGGATCTTGGCAGAGACAGTTGTTGACTTTCCCATAGGTCCTCTTTATGGTTTAGGTTGGACAGTGGATAAAAAATGTTAGCTTTGCGGCAGTCAAGCCTGAGAGCATTTTGGACACATAAAGGGTGCTAACTTGATTTTCAGAAAAACAGAATTCCGAACGGTAATGGTTAGAATTCCTCTCGGAATGGAAAGGTGATCTAGCTGCCCCAACTGCCAGCTCTTTCAGTTGAATGTAGGGTCCAACAAGGTAAAGTTTATTAGACACAACCATGACTCTATGGCTTTAGCTCCAAAAAGGACCATAAAAAATATAAGGAGACCCACCTTTTCGGGTCGGATGACATCCGGCCCCTCGGAGGAAATCCCCAGTTTGGAAGAAGAAAACTCAAAAAGATATCTCCTTCAATCTAGGTTAGAAAATCGCAGTTTTTTGGAGGTTTGCTAGAGAAATGGCAGAAATCGACAAAGAAGAACTCTTACTTCTTCAAAAATCCTTCTTCAAGGAGAAAGGGCTAGTTAGGCAGCATTTAGACTCCTATAACGAATTCATTGATCACGGATTGCAGCAGATGATAGACACGGTTGGAGAAATAAACATTGAACTCCCAGAAAACCCTTACAAGATAAAACTTGGCCAAGCCTGGATAATCGACCCTCAAACCCGTATAAGCGGTCCCTACGTCACCGAGGTTGACGGCACAAAACATGAAATCTTTCCCACAGAAGCAAGGTTTCGCGATCTGTCCTACGTCGCCCCCATAGCAGTTGAAATGACTCCGATAATTGACGGAAGGGAACAGGACACAGAGCTCGTTTTGATCGGCGACATCCCCGTCATGCTTAAATCAAAACTATGCGTCCTCTCGCAACTGCAACAAGAAGAACTGGTCCTCCACGGAGAAGACCCGAAAGACCCAGGTGGATACTTCATCATAAACGGCTCGGAACGCGTAACAGTTGCCCTTGAAGACTTGGCTGCAAACAGAATACTTGTAGACATTGACACTAGAGGGGCACACCCAGTTTACCAAGCAAAAATCTTCTCAACAACGGTCGGTTTTAGGGCAAGAATAGAATTGCGCCTCAAGTCAGACGGCGCCATCTACGTCACAATCCCAGGCGTCCCATCTGAAATCCCCTTCATAATTGTATTGAGAGCCTTAGGACTTGAATCTGACAAGGAAATCGCTGAAACCATCTCCCCTGATCAGTTAATGCAAAACATGCTTGAGCTTTCCTTTGAAAAAGCCGCCGGAGTGGAGACAGTTAAAGAAGCCCTCGAATACATCGGCAACCGTGTAGCCCACGGACAAGTGTTAGAGTACCGTCTTCAAAGAGCCCAAAACATCCTCGACCGAAACTTCCTCCCTCATCTGGACCGCCAGCCCGAGAACCGTATGGACAAAGCCATCTTTCTAGGCGAAATGGCCTGCCGCGTAATAGAACTCAAACTTCGAAGACGCACAACAGATGACAAAGACCACTTCAAGAACAAGAGACTGAAACTAGCTGGTCCTCTCCTTTCAGACCTCTTCCGCGTAGCCTTCAGAAACCTATGCAGAGACATAAAGTATCAGCTTGAGAGAATGGGATTCAAACGTCAGATGATCACAGTTTCTGCTGCCGTGCGCCCCGGCATAATTTCAGATCGACTTCAACATGCCTTGGCAACAGGTAATTGGGGTAGAGGTAGAGTCGGCATAACACAGCTTCTAGACCGGACGAACTTGGTATCGACCCTTAGCCATCTACGCCGTCTTCAATCACCTCTGAGCCGTAGCCAGCCAAACTTTGAAGCCCGTGACTTACACCCAACTCATTGGGGACGCCTATGCCCAAACGAAACACCTGAAGGCTCAAACTGTGGCCTGGTGAAAAACCTTGCTCTCTCCGCATGCATATCTGTAGCTGTAAGCGTTGATGCGGTCAGGCAAGCTATCTACGCCTTAGGTGTCCTTCCCACCCAAGATGCAAACCGAGAACTTCGCGCCGCCGGTTCGAAGATTTTCATAAACGGGTCAATAATGGGATATCACCCGCACCCAGAGGAACTCGTTTCCGAATTGAGAAACAAACGCAGAAGAGGCGAAGTCTCCTTAGAGATCAACGTTGCCCACTTCAAAACCCTTGGGGGAAGAGATGAGGTCTGCATCAACTGTGATGAAGGACGAGTTCGACGACCTCTAATCATAGTTGAAAATGGTGTTCCCAAGCTTCAGCCAGAGCACATTGACAAGATTCGCTCCGGCGAATGGTCATGGGAAGACCTTGTTAAAAACGCAGTTATGGAGTATATTGACGCTGAAGAGGAAGAAAACGTTTATGTAGCTCTGAGTTTGGACGAAATATCGCCCAAGCACACCCACGTAGAGATTTCAGCTTACACAATCCTTGGTATATGTGCATCTCTAATACCATACCCGGAGCACAACCAGTCACCTCGAAACTCTTACGAGGCTGCCATGGCGAAACAAGCCCTCGGCGTCTACGCAACAAATTTCATTTACCGTGTAGACTCTCGTTCCCACATCTTACATTACCCTCAAATCCCTATAGTCAACACGAAACCAATGGAAATTCTAGGGTACAACCAGAGACCCTCTGGACAAAACTGTGTGGTTGCGGTGATATCTTTCGAGGGATACAACATGGAGGATGCCCTCATCTTCAACAAGGCATCCATCGAACGCGGCTTAGGTCGCTCCACCTTTTACCGAATTTATGAAGCGGAATGCCGCCAATACTTAGGCGGATTGAAAGATCGATTTCTCATTCCAAAGGCAGGTATAAGAGGGTTCAGGGGGGAACAGTACTATCGTTTGCTTGAGCCTGACGGCGTTGTAAGCCTTGAAGCAAACACGATCGGCGGTGATGTTCTTATAGGAAGAACAAGCCCCCCTAGATTCCTTGAAGAATACAAGGAATTTGAAGTGAAAGGCCCCTCAATGCGTGATACCTCTGTCGACGTGAGACAATCGGAAGTAGGTATTGTTGACGATGTTTTCATAACAGAATCTAACGAAGGAAACAAGCTCGTCAAAGTCAAACTGCGCAATCAGCGTATTCCGGAACTTGGGGACAAATTCGCTTCACGCCACGGACAAAAAGGCGTCATCGGAATGATTATACCTCAAGAAGATATGCCTTTTACAGAAACAGGGATCGTCCCTGACATAGTAATAAACCCCCACGCCATACCATCAAGAATGACTATAGGTCAATTTCTGGAATCCATGGCTGGAAAAATGGCTGCTGGTCGTGGAAGGACAGCTGACGGAACGCCTTTCGTCAGCGAAAAATCCGGTGATATAAAGCAGATTTTGATTGACTGCGGTTTCAGCCATACTGGAAGAGAGGTTTTCTACAGCGGCACAACTGGTGAGAAATTTGCAGCAGACATCTTCATAGGAGTGGTTTACTATCAGAAACTTCATCACATGGTCTCTGACAAAGTTCACGCTAGGGCGCGGGGCCAGGTGCAAATGCTAACGCGACAACCCACAGAAGGCAGAGCGAGAGGCGGTGGACTAAGATTTGGTGAAATGGAGCGAGACTGCCTGATAGGTCATGGGGCAGCTATGCTTTTGCGAGACCGTCTTCTTGAAGAATCAGACAAGTACCTTCTGTACATCTGTGAAAACTGTGGATATATAGCCTATTACGACATAAAACAACGAGCATATGTTTGCCGCATATGCGAAGAAGGCGGACAAGTTTCTCCCATAGTTATTTCCTACGCCTTCAAGCTTCTATTGCAGGAACTGATGAGCCTCTGCGTTGCACCTAAGCTAAGGTTGAAGGAGCGTGCTTAGAATGGCGTTTGAAGAGGTAGCTCACAAGGTAATAGATGAGCTCCGATTTGGAATGTTTTCGCCTCAAGAATTGAGGAGGCTTTCAGTCGCTGAGATACAAACTGCAGACACCTATGATGAAGACGGAGCCCCGATTACTTCTGGTTTGATGGACGGCAAATTAGGAACACTTGAACCGAGGCAAAGATGCAAAACATGTGGTAACACCGCTATCAGATGCCCCGGTCATTTCGGTCATGTAGAGTTGGCAGTTCCGATAATCCACATTGAGTTCACAAAAGTTATTCATAACCTCTTAAGGGCTACGTGTAGAAAATGCGGCCGCATAATGCTTTCAGATGAGCAGGTTGAAAAGGCCAAGCGGCGAATCCAGCGAGCAAGGCAACTTCTAGGAGAAGTTCCAGACAAAATCTACAAAAAAGTACTAAAGGATGCAAAGTCAAAGGAGTGTCCCCATTGCGGAGACCCTCAATACAAGATAGTTTTTGAGAAGCCAACTCGCTTCCGTGAAGAAGTATCTGAGGGAGGTTCACAGCAGTTAACTCCAAGCATAGTTCGAGAGAGACTTGAAAGGATACCTGATGAAGATCTGCAAAACACCTACGTTTTTTCCTTCGATTCGATATCGGCCCAGGCCGAATTGATGTTGCAACTCAAGGCGATCCC
>CAYGBS010000004.1:30251-31243 GCA_964348215.1 uncultured Candidatus Bathyarchaeia archaeon | reverse complement strand
GCTAGACCCGAGTGGATGGTTCTTCAAGTTCTCCCAGTTCCCCCGGTCTACGTTAGACCATCAATTACTCTGGAATCAGGCATCCGCTCTGAAGATGATCTAACCCATAAACTTGTGGATATCATACGAATCAACCAACGTCTAAAAGAAAACATGGAGGCAGGAGCACCAACACTTATTATTCAAGACCTGTCGGAACTCCTGCAATACCATGTTACCACATACTTCAACAACGAAGCCTCCGGAATTCCCCCAGCTAGACACCGCTCCGGAAGGGCGTTGAAAACTTTGGCTCAGCGCCTGAAAGGAAAGGAAGGACGCTTTAGAAGCAACCTCTCTGGAAAAAGAGTGGATTTCTCCGCGAGAACCGTTATTTCTCCCGATCCTAACATAGATATCAGCGAAGTAGGCGTCCCACTAGACGTCGCAATGAAACTCTCTATTCCAGAAAAGGTCACCGAATGGAACATTAAGGAGATGCAGGCTTTTGTCAAAAATGGACCTAACAAGTATCCAGGAGCATTATACGTGGTTAGACCCGATGGCAAACGGATCCGGCTGGAATTCGTGGTTGACCGAGAGAAGGTGGCTGAAGCAGTAGAGACAGGTTTCATCGTGGAGCGCCATCTCAAAGACGGGGACATTGCTATCTTCAACAGGCAACCATCACTCCACCGCATGTCAATTATGGCACACTACGTAAGGGTGCTGCCCTACAAGACATTCCGTCTACATCTGTGTGTCTGTCCACCGTACAATGCTGACTTTGACGGGGACGAAATGAACCTTCACATACCCCAAAGTGAAGAAGCCCAAACCGAAGCCCTCTTACTGATGCAAGTGCAAGACCAAATACTTTCCCCCCGATTCGGAGGTCCGATAATAGGTGCAATTCGAGATTTCATAACGTCCGCCTACCTTCTCACCAAAAAATCCACGCTGCTCACCAAGGAAGAGGTCTGTAGAATGCTAACCGCAGCTGGCTATGAAGG
>CAYGBS010000004.1:0-30241 GCA_964348215.1 uncultured Candidatus Bathyarchaeia archaeon | reverse complement strand
AAAGCCCGAAGTGAAAAAACCGAAACCCATGTGGACAGGAAAACAGATATTCAGCCTCTTCTTACCTGAAGATTTTAACTACTCCTTGAAAGCCACTATATGTCAAAGCTGCACTGAATGCGACAAAGAAGATTGCCCTCACGACGCCTATGTCGTCATTAAAGACGGAGTTTTAAAGGCAGGGGTCATTGACAGGCGTTCTATCGGTGCAGAACAATCTGAAAGCATTCTCCACCGCATAATCAAAGACTACGGCACCAAACGTGGCCGAGAGTTTCTGAACAAAATCTGTCAATTCCTGAAACTCTTCATGTCCATTCGCGGTTTTACATACGCCTTTGACGAATTGGAGCTATCGCCTAAAGCTCAGAACAAGATCAGCAGAACCTTAGAGAAATATGAGAAAAACGTTCAGGAACTGATCGTTGACTACAGAAAAGGAACGCTTCAAAGACTTCCAGGCCAGTCTCTTCAGGACTCTTTTGAGATATATGTCATGAACGAGTTGGCGAAAGCAAGGGACGATGCTGGAAAAATCGCAGATGAGGACTTTACTCTTGAAAATGCAGGCATAATCATGACGAGAACGGGAGCAAGAGGCTCTAATCTGAACATTGGTCAAATGACAGCTTCTGTTGGTCAACAGTCAGTGCGAGGAAAACGCATAATGCGAGGCTACGTGCAACGAGCTTTGCCCCACTTTGAGCCAGGCGACCCTTCCCCAAAAGCAAGAGGCTTCATCGATTCTTCCTACCAATCAGGCTTGGACCCTGTGGAATACTTTTTCCACGCCATGGGAGGCCGCGAAGGCCTGGTGGACACAGCAGTGCGAACGCAGCAAAGCGGCTACATGCAACGAAGATTGATTAACGCACTTGAACATTTGCGTATAGAATATGACCAAACAGTTCGCAATTCCATTGGCGACATCGTTCAGTTCCGCTACGGAGAAGACGGTGTAGATCCAGCAAAGAGTGACCACGGAAAGGCTGTCAACGTCAGCAGATTAGTCGACCAAGTCAGCATCATGATGGGAGGCGGCAGAGCTGCTTCTGCAAAGCACATCAGAGAGAAACTGAAGGAAGTTGAGGATCACCTTACACCGATATTGTTGGACGAATTGAAACGAGAGCTGAAGAAGGCTAAACTGAACAAGAAAGCGGTTGACCAAACTATCGAGCTGACATTGAAACACTATAAACGCTCCCTAGTTGAGCCTGGAGAAGCAGTCGGCATCATAGCTGCACAGTCAATAGGTGAACCAGGC
The DNA here is from genome assembly GCA_964348215.1 of uncultured Candidatus Bathyarchaeia archaeon. Classification (GTDB taxonomy): domain Archaea; phylum Thermoproteota; class Bathyarchaeia; order Bathyarchaeales; family SOJC01; genus CAYGBS01. The sequence goes on along the minus strand of CAYGBS010000004.1, from coordinate 28,974 downwards.
ACACAGATGACTCTACGTACTTTCCACTATGCTGGTGTAAGAGAGCAAAACGTTACTCTAGGTTTGCCACGTCTCATTGAAATTGTGGACGCCAGACGAGTTCCATCCACGCCAATCATGTCCATTTATCTTGATAAGAGCCATCGAAAAAGCAAATCAAAAGCCACCAAAGCTGCCCGCAACGTAATCTACACCACTGTAGAAGACATTGCAAAAGAGATCTATGAAGATCCTAAACACGAGCAGATTGTTGTTGCCCTTGACACCGCCTTGATGGAAAACAGAGGAGTCTCAATGGAGGAGTTGATAGAGGGGGTACAGCAGATCTCAGCTTGTGATGTGAGAAGAAGAGGCAAGAAGGTTTATGTAAAACCAAAGAAGCCGGGAAACCGCAAGAAATTATTGGACAAAGTCATCTCTCAACGTGTTAAAGGAGTCTCTGGGATTAAGCGTGTATTAGTAACTGAAGAACAGGGAGAGTGGGTTATCAGGACTGACGGGTCCAACTTGCCTAAAGCTCTTGAGATCGCTGGTATCAACCCAACTAGAACCGTCACAAACCATGTTCATGAGATCGCAAAAACCCTAGGTATCGAGGCTGCTCGCAATTCGCTTGTTAAAGAGGCAATCGACGTATTGGAGGAGCAGGGATTAGATGTTGATATTCGGCACATAATGCTGGTTGCAGACATCATGACCGCTACAGGTGAAGTGAGGCAGATTGGCCGCCACGGTATCAGCGGCGCCAAGTCTAGCGTTTTGGCTCGTGCAGCCTTCGAAATAACTGTCCCTAACATTATTGACGCGGCAATCAAGGGTGAAGCAGATCCACTGCAAGGTGTAACCGAAAACGTTATAGTAGGGCAATCTATACCCATTGGCACAGGTCTCGTAAACTTATACATGTCGACGTTGGCAGGCAAACAGGAGAAAAGCAAATGATCGATGCGGACAAGGCCATCGCAACCGCGGTGAAGACTGGTAAAGTAGTTTTTGGAGCAAAAGAAGCTGTTAGAAGCGCAAAAAACGGCAAGGCCAGACTTATTCTCGTGGCTTCCAACACCCCTTCCCAGATTCGCAGTGACCTAGAGTATTACGGCGATCTGTCTCAAATACCCATCGTCACTTATAAAGGCAGCAATATCGACTTAGGCATGGCTTGTGGAAAGCGGTTTGCAGTCGCAAACTTGACGGTAAAAGAGCCTGGCGACTCTGACATCTTGAAGCTAGCTGAGAAAACTCAACCCCAGCAAGAGGAGGCTGAAGAGATCTAGCATGGCCAGCGGAATCAAACTGACCGGTAAAGAAATGCGATTCATCGCCCTCTTCGAGAGCATTACTGGGGCTGCCGTGAGGGATTGCATCCTCGACGAGGACACGAATCGCGCCATCCTCGTTGTGAAGGAAGGAGACATAGGTATGGCTATAGGAAAAGGCGGCAAGAACATTCACCTTCTAGAACGAATGACAAGCAAGAAACACGAGATCATTGAATTTTCGGATGATCCTGCCCAATTTATCAAAAACGCTTTGAGACCAGCACACGTAAGGGAAATTAGAATAACAGAGAAGCCTGATGGAAAATCCATCGCGGTTGTGGCAGTTGAACCTAGAGATAAAGGGGTAGCAATTGGAAAAAACGGGAGAAACGCTGAGCGGATACGCTTCTTGGCAAAACGGTACTTCCAAATTCAAAACGTGTCAATAACCTAACTTTTGAACAACCATGACCACAGAGCTGAAAGTCAAAGTAAGCAGATACATGAGCTACCTTCTTCGTCATAATCCTGAAGACCTGAAGATCGACGAGAAGGGATTTGTTAGTTTTGAAGACCTCTTGCCTAAGATTCGGGAGAGATATGATGTTGATAAGCACTTCATCATCAACGAGGTGGTGAAACAGGGAGACAGAAAGCGGTTTGAAATCGTCGGCGGCAAGGTGAGGGCTCTATATGGACATTCGATCGAAGTGAAAGTGGGTCTTGAAGAGGATAAGTCTGCTGCAGTTCTTTATCACGGAACCACGGCTGAATCGGCTTCTCAGATTTTGAAGTTGGGTCTTAGACCTATGAAAAGAAAGTGGGTTCACCTGTCACCTACAAGAGAACTGGCAATTCAGGTGGGACAGAGAAAAACATCGAAACCTGTAGTTCTCGAAGTCAGTGCTAAAGACGCTAGGAAAAACGGGTTGAAGTTCTTCAAACCAACAGAAAAAGTGTATCTGTGCAGAAAAGTGCCTCCAAAATACATAACACTAGCGGACACGAAGAAGGGAAGATAAAGTGAATTTGGCTTCGGAAAAAACGGTTCCGCAGAATCAGCTGTGACGTTGTCAGAACAGGAATAGATGATGAATAACCAAGTGACATCTCACAGGTCCGCTAGGATGTGGAAACTGGCTTCTGGGGAATGACTTGCTGGGCTTTTTGCCGGATCTTTTGTGGCAGTTTCTTGGCTAACATTCTGTCTAGAATTGGCTTGAGCTTTGCATTTTCCGCCTTAATCTTCTCTGGCCCCAACTCTTTCAACTGTGCTGCCATCTCCTTCATTAGCTCTGCAAACTTCAGTCCTTCGGCTGCTGAGACATATTCAACTCTGAAGCGTTGAGGACTTAAACCAAGCTTTTGCAGCATAGGTGCCAAGGCGTCCATGCGGGCTTTCATTCTTACGTTACCGCTAATGTAATGGCAGTCGTAAGGCAGATGGCATGCTCCGATCAGTACCATACCGGCACCCCGTCTGAAGGCATCTAACACAAAGTCTTTGTCCACACGGCCTGAACACATAACACGAATAGGCCTAATTAGAGGTGGATATTCGAAGCGACTCGTGCCAGCTAAGTCTGCGCCTGCGTAACAGCACCAGTTACACAGAAAACCTAGAACTTTGCTTTCTGGTTCTTCCTCCAAAGCTGTTTCAATTTGAGCGAAGATCTGTTCATCTGTGAAGTGCTTCTGCACTATCGCATCTGAAGGACATTCAGCCACGCAAGTGCCGCAGCCGTGGCACATTGCCGTTATGACCTCTGCAGGCTGTTTTTCAAAAGCCTCAATGGCGCCATAGGGGCATCTTTCAGCACAAATACCGCATTTCACTCTCGTGTTTCTACACTTCTCAGGATCAACCTCTGCAACAATGGGTTCTATCTTCCATTTTGGCTTCGAAAGTATGGTTGCAGCTCTACTCGCTGCACCACTGCCTTGGCAAACGCTGTAAGGTATGTCTTTTGGGCCTTGACAAGCTCCCGCTAGGAAAACGCCGTCCACAGGGGTGTCTATGGGTTTCAGTTTTGGATGACTCTCCAAAAAGAAACCGTCGGTTCCCCTTGATATACTGAGGATTCTCGCTATGTCTCCTGAGTCAGATTTGGGAACTGCCGCTGTACACAGTACAACCATTTCAGCAGGTAGCTCAACGGGCTGTCCCAGCGTCATGTCTTCGGCTCGTATGATAAGATTCTTGGTTTCCGGATCCTCTATGACGTGGCTTGCTCGCCCTCGGATAAAGTTGACGCCCAAGTTTCTAGCTCTTCTGTAAAACTCTTCGTATCCTTTGAAGTGGGTTCTCATATCCATATACAGGATGTATACTTCCACGTCGTCTTTATACTTCTCTTTGAGGAGAATGGCGTTTTTCAAAGCGTACATGCAGCAGAAGCCTGAGCAGTATTCATATTTCTTGAGGTTCCTTGACCCAACACATTGGATGAAGGCTACGGTGTGAGGTTTCTTGCCATCTGACGCTCGGATGACTTTACCGCCAGTGGGACCAGCTGCCAGAATGAGCCGTTCAAACTCCAACGCTGTGATAACATTATCATATTTTCCATAGCCATACAACGGGTCATCATACGGCAGGTATATATCAAAGCCAGTTGCAACGATTATGGCGCCGACTTCTAACTCGATTTCTTCTGGTTTTTGATCAAAGCTTATGGCCTGTCTTGCACCGCAAGCGTCCACACATTTGTAGCACTCTATGCAGTGGTCCATGTTAATGGTGTATACTAGTGGGACAGCTTGTTCAAAGGGAACAGAAATAGCCTTTCTCACACCGATGTTCATGTCCCACTCGTTTGGATATTCAATTGGACACACGTCTTTACATTCGCCACAGCCTGTGCAGTCTTCATGGATAACGTATCGCGGGTTTTTCCTGATCTTAACTTTGAAGTTCCCTACATAGCCCGAAGCCTTGATCAGGTCAGCATAGGATATTATCTCAATGTTAGGATGGCGACCTACGTCTACCATTTTGGGGCCTTCGATGCATATGCTACAGTCTAACGTTGGGAAAGTCTTGTCCAACTGGGCCATGTGACCGCCTATGCTTTCGCTTTTTTCAAGCAGATAAACTTTGAAGCCCATCTCCGCCAAGTCTAGCGCTGCGTTTATCCCTGCGATGCCGCCGCCGACAACCAAGGCTTTGTTGGTTACAGGCACTTCTATTTCCTTAAGGGGTTGAAGCAGTCTCGCCTTTGCGACAGCCATTCTCACGATTTCTTTAGCTTTCTCAGTGGCTCTCTTCGGCATGCTGGCATGAGGCCAAGATGAAAACTCCCGTATGTTCGCCATCTCGAAGAAGAATGGATTCAAGTCTGCCTCTTCACAGGCTTTGCGGAAGGTTGGCTCATGCATGCGAGGTGAACAGGCAGCAACCACGACTCGGTTAAGCCTGTATTCTTTGATTGCCTTTCTGATTTCGTCTTGACCAGGGTCGGCGCATGTATAACGATTGTCCTTTGCGAAAACCACGTCTGGCAGTGTCTTAGCGTATTCTGTTAATTCCTTTACGTCGATTACCCCAGCTATGTTTAGACCACAATGGCATACGAATACACCTATTCGAGGCTTTTCTTCAACCATCTTCAACTAACCTCCGCTTTGCCAGATATCTGTGAGATTATCTTCTTAGGATCCACCCGTAGATCTTTGAACGCAAGTTCTTCTGGTGAGAAACCCATTGCCAAGCCTAAGAGTTGAGGATAGTGAAGAACTGGGATTTTTAGGTTTTCATTGAACCTTCTCTCTATTCTAGGCTGGTTTGTATCGAACATCATATGGCAAAACGGACAGACAGTTATTAGTGCTTGACCGCCTGCATCTTTAATGTGTGAAAGTTTCTGTCTGGTGAGTTGAAGCGGGATCTTATCGTTAATGCCTGCGGTTGGAGCCCCACAGCAGGCTGTCATATCCGTGTACTCCACGTATCTAGCACCTGTCGCTTCAATCAGCTTTCTGAGGGCTTCAGGGTTTTCAGGGTCTTCGAAGTCGACGGCTTCGGTGGGGCGGGAAACATGGCAACCTCCGTGCTCCGCCACTTGCATATTCGTCAGCGGCATTTTCACCGCTTCTTTCACCCTTTCCAAGCTTACATCCTCTACTAGAAGTTGAAGAAGATGCTTGGCTTCAATGGTGCCTTCAAACTTCAGGCCAGAATCGTTCAAGTAGCCATTAATTCTCTGCCTAAGCTCATCATTCTCTTTCAGCTTCTTGTTGACCTTACGTAGTGTTCCAGCACACCCTGGACACAAAGCAACAACATTGAGCCCTTGTTGTTCAGCCAAGGAGAGATTCCGGGCCGCTAAGGTAAGCATCATTTCGTGGTTCACCGGGTCTATAGGGAGACCACAACAGTTGTATTCTGCCATTTCCACTAGTTCAACTCCAAGCTTCGCTAGAACTTTACGTGTAGAAATCTCGTAGCTTGAGACTCGGTAAGGAATGGCACAGCCCAGGAATAATAGGAATTTTGAGGTTCCCTCCGAAGCCGCCATAGCTACTCACCTTTCTTAAGCGTTTTTGAGAAGCCTGTTGCCTTGGCTAGTTTCGCTAAGGCTTCGGGGTTGCTCTTCGGCAGCGGTGGCAATCCTATTTGTCCTCGCTTCTTTAGCCGCAGCTCTGGGATTCGGTAAGCGATACCCGTTTCTAGAATGTTTGAGCCTAATTCCTTGAAGATTAGAGGTATGGCTCCTCGTTCTACTGCTGCGTTTCTTAAGATCCGTATTACGCCTGCAACTTCAACGTCTTGGGGGCAACGGTCAGTGCATGTGAAGCAAGCTGCACACAACCATAGAGTGTCGCTAGCGAGCACTCTGTCTTTCAACCCAAGTTGAGCCATTCGTATTATTGTTCTGGGTCTGTACGAATCGCTGAACCTAGCAATGGGGCAATCTGAAGTGCAGGTGCCACATTGAAAACACTGATTAAGGTTCTCGCCGCCATGCATTTCACCGATTTCATTTTTGAAATGAGGATCAAACTCGTATGGCTTAATCGGCGCAGTCTCAGTGATCTTTGGCTCTGCTTTTTCACTTCCCTTCTGAAGTGATTGTTTGGTTTCAGACATTTTTACTTCTTCCTCGGTTCAAGAAGTTTCTTCACAGCTTCTCTGGTTCTCTTTCGTCCTTTCCCACGCAATTCCTTTGTCATCTCAGGGACTGATGTTAGTTTTTCAAGAGCCTTGTTCCATGCCCCTGAACGAACAGGAGTATGATATATCGTGTAGCGTGAAAGTTCTAATGCCTCCTCTTCAGGGCAAACAATCTTGCACACGCCGCAGTAAGTGCAGAAGAGTTCGTTGACATGTACTTTACCGTCTTTTTCAGAAAGATAGAGGGCTCCAGTTATTGGACATACGTCTAAACAATCCTTGCAGCCAGTGGGACATTTTTCCTGGTTAATTCTTAGTATTCCAGTAAAGATTTTTCGGATGTGAATAGCATCTTTTGGACATTTGATTTCGCAAATGCGACAGCAAGGGCATTGTTCTTCTTTGATGTCTACGTTAACATCATCGGTTGTAGGGTTTGACGTGACCTTGATAAGGTTTAATGGACAAGCATCCTCACATTCGGTGCAGTCTGTTGGACATTTTGTCGTGTCCACAGTGATCTCATGGATAAGTTGTGGAAAAGTTTCATATTCAACTACTGAGCGAAGGTCCTTGCCATCAACGGTGACTTGTACTGCACCGTGTGGACATATGGTAGCGCACATGCCGCAGTAATGGCATTTCGTCTCGTCCACATCAATTATTGGCTGCCGAGCTTTCTGCCCTTCCGTCTTCGGCTGCTTGTCAACTGTGATGGCTTCTCTTGGGCAAACTAGGCTGCAGAGTTCACATCCCACGCACAATCCACGGTCAACGGCTAATCTGTAGCTTTTCGGATGGTGAGTTCTCTCTACTACGAGTTTGTTTTCAGATTCAATCTTTCGAATTTTCATGGGCATATTGAACATCCCACGTTGAATGTTAACTGCTCAGGCGCTTCCTCGGCTCATGGTGCTTTAAGAATATTTGACATACGTAAACGTCTATTTTATAGTTTCTGTGTTTTAAACGGAAAATCCTCGTCCGCAATCACAAGGAGAAAACTCCTTCACTTTCAAAGTGGAAGAAAAGACGTAACGAGTCCCTTGCAGATGATGATAGGGTCCAGAGGATATTTGATGGAGACGCTTGGAAATGAGGCTTAACATGGACGTTGATCAGGGTCGGCTTTGAGAAGGGATGTTAGCTGGTAGCCATGTCTCTGGAACAGCCGGCTAGGTATCCCCCGAAGCCAATCGCCCACAGTAAGGCAGGGTATGCAATCATGCGCTCCATTCCTCCCTTACCTAGACCCAGGTAGACGCCCGAAAGCGTAAGAGTAAGTGCAAAGAGAGTTACTGCTCCTAGCAACACAGAGAGATAAGAAAAAGGCGGTTTCTGAAGCTTATAGGACAAAATAGCAGCAAATCCTCCGAAAAGGAAGGTCATCAAGGAAAAGACAGAGTGTATTATCCCAAAATCCTCTGAAAATAACCCAACTCCGGTTATGCCGACACTTGCCATGGTCAAAACGATGAAAAAAGATTTGAAGCTAGATGTCCGCCGGATAAAAAAGGCAGCGACTAGCCCCATAACGCCTAAGAAAAATACTGAGGAGTTGAAAAGAAGAGAGGTATCTCCAACTCCAAGATCACTTATCCAGTTTTCTGAGACGCTGTAACTTGGATACAAAGCTTCCGCCACGATCATCATCATCAGAAACTGCACTCCACCGATGAACAAAAGCGAACCTGCCATTCTTTTATCATTGTATTCCATAATTCAAAGTAACTCTGTGTATTCTTAAAACTTTGGACAACAAGAATACTAACGTAAATGGAACAATCTCGCTGCTGCGCCAAATGTACAAAAGCTTTTACGAATCTTCGCCTCTGTTGACAACGTAATTGGGGCAACTGGTTGCAAAACGATAAAAGAATCGCTCTAAAATCACTTAGCGAAGAGAAATATGGACTCGCAATCTGCTATCCTGCATGTAGGACGGAAGAGTTCAAACAACGTCTCAGAGAGTTAAGAAAGCTAAACATTAGAGCAGTCGAGTTTACAGGGCGAAAACGAGTTAACCATACGCCAGTTCTAGGAAAAGGATGTGTAGGGATTGTAGTCAAGGCCTATGAGAGGAACCGAAAGGTCGCCCTCAAGATTCGCAGAACAGACGCGGATAGAGTTTCAATGCAGCATGAAGCACAAATGCTGAAAAAGGCCAACAGCATAGACATTGGACCTCGCCTTCTCGGCGTCACCGAGAACTTTCTTTTAATGGAATATATTGAAGGCGTTCTGCTCCCGGATTGGACAGAAGCACTGAAAGGAAAGGACGCAACGCAGAGGCTTCGTCGTGTTTTGCACTCAATCTTAAAGCAGACATGGAGGTTAGACGAAGCAGGATTAGATCATGGAGAGCTAAGCCGCGCGCCGAAACACATAATCGTCAAGCAGGATGATTCTCCCTGTCTTGTAGATTTCGAAACCGCAAGCACCTCCAGACATGTCTCCAACGTCACGTCTCTTTGCCAATACCTCTTCATCGGAAGCCCCCTTGCCAAGCCAATTCAGAGAAAACTGGGTAGAATCAACAGAGACGACTTGATTAGTGCACTAAGAGCATATAAGAGAACGAGAAGCAGGGAGAATTTTTCCCAGATTCTAAGGAAATGTGGAATTTTGAAAGACAACTCTCACACCGCGTATAACAGCATATAAGCAAGAGAATAAAGCATTATAAACAGCCCTCCTGCCTTCTTGTCGACTTTTTCTCTTAACGCGAGCGTTAATATCACCATAGCAGAAGCGACTATCGCGTACAGTGCAAGTGGAATAGAGATTTCAGGGGTACCATAAAACACCTTAGTTGGAAAGAATAACTGTCCTATTGAAATTGAAACAGTGGCATCGACGATGCAGCTTCCTATAATGTCCCCTATTGCAAGTTCGTACTGTTTTTTGCGGATCGCAGTTAAATCAACCACAAGTTCTGGAAGCGAAGTGCCAATCGCGACCACGAAGAAGCTGATAAAGAATTCAGGTATCCCTAACTCCGTCTGTAACAGAATCACTGATTCAACAACCGCTAATCCTCCAACAGCAACGCCGACAAATCCTAATGCGGCTATCACAAAGTGGAAAACGTAATGCTTGGTCGCCTCAGATGTGACTTGTTTCCTCTTTACAATGTCCTTTGCTGTGGTCTTCTTTATTAACCAAACGAAAATCGGCCAACTGACTATCAGTAAGAACGCCTTTTCCCTTGTGAACCCAGTTAGCGCTACAGACACCGCGAGAATGAGTGCTAGAACTTCGAAGGTCCCCATCACAGCAACTTCCCTTCTTTTCACCCTAAAATCCTTCGCCAGAAACGGAATCAAACCTAATACTAGGGTAATCTGCGTTAACACGGAACCAAGCGAATCTCCCACATCAATGTCTCCATGTCCGCTTGAACAAGCAACAATCGAATTGGCGATTTCTGGAAGATCTGTCCCAATGGAAACTAGAACAAGCCCTATCATGAGGGAGGAGATTCCTAACGCAGAGGCAAAATGAACTGAGTGTTCAACTGCTTGGTCGCTCGAAAAGGTCAGAAGAGCTATCCCTGAGATGAGCACTGCAACGGCGAATGCTACACCGAAAACCATGAGCAGCCTTTTCCTTTAATATTCTTCATCTCCTAAAGGTGCTAATAATGTTTCAGTTATTTTGCCGCTTCACGTTGGTTCGTTTGTGCTTCCGCATGAACATTTATGGTGCGCGGATTGTACGCCTTCGTAATTTGTTGATCGACCATTTATCGTCTCTTCTATTTTTTCTGAAAACTTTGTTCAACCATAGCGATATGCTTGGCGAATTCAAGGTTCTTAACGGATTGCCATCTCAAACTTCGTCCAACCTTTTCGTAAAGTTTTTTTCATCATTTGAATTTCAAGAAAGCCAACGCCTTCACCGAAGATTCTTTCAGTTGCACATGTGAAAGCTTCAGTTTTGGGGGGGTTATTGCTTTTCTATCCGGAAGCTCTTTTCTAGGTGGAAATATATTGCTTGTTTAGAGGACTCTCCTAGAGATCATAATGCTTCGTCGATTGCTTACAGCAGAAGAGTCTCGAAGCGCGTTTTGGCAATTGGGATTCCCCAATGGAGGCGGTTCTTGAGGAAATGGAATACTTTCCCCTATATATTGTATGAATCAGTTATGTATTTTTGGTGCCGTTGTTTCTGAGGAGATGTTTGATTCGGAGGTTTATCGGTTAGTTGTGCATCGATTGTGGAGCTGAGTGCGAATGGATTTTTAAGGCAATAAGCTGCTTTTAAGGTTCGGAGTGTGACGTGTATGGAGGTCGTGATCATTTTCTTCACGATTGCCGCAATCATGATTTTGAGTTTCTTGGGGGATCTAGTATCCCGTAAGATTTTGTTGCCAAATGTTATCCTGTTGATTGTTGTGGGAATTGTCTGCGGTATGGTTCCGGGGCTTTTTGACCGGGCAGTGTTGGTGGAGGTGGTGCCGTTTTTGGCGCCGTTGACGATTGCCTTCATTGGTTTCGATGCTGGGTTGTGGATGAATATATATGATGTTCTAGCCCAGAGCCGGAGAGCAGTGTTACTGTCGGTTTTAGGTTTCGTTGTGAGTACAGGCGTGGTTGGAGTGTTTTTGCGCTTCGCCTTCAATTTGAGATGGGCTTATGCGTTTCTATTTGCGTCAGCTTGGGGGGGAGTGAATACCGCGACGGTGAGTGCGGTCTGCAAGCATTTGAAAGTTAGAAAGGAAACTGTCACGGCTTTAACCATATCTTCACTGGTCGATGATGTTGTAGTCTTGGTTGTTGGGTTGACACTTTTGAATTATATTAATCTGGGGGCCGTGGGATTTCAAGAAGTTTCCTTAGAGTTGGTTCGAAATCTGTGCGTGTCGCTTTTTGTTGGTGTAGTAACTGGAGTTGCTTGGCTAAATGTCATGTATTTTTCGAGGAAGGCGGAGTACATGTATACCTTTGTGTTGGCAGCTGTTTTGGGAGTCTATTCAGGGACCGAATTGCTGGGGGGAACCGGAGGGATTGCGATTTTTATTTTCGGGTTGATTCTGGGAAATTGTAGGTCCTTGGCAAAGAGTTTGAGATTGAAGGTGGATGTTGATGAGTTGTTTGAAGTGAAGAGATTTGTTGGGAAGTATCATAGGGAGTTGACATTTATGATTACTACTTTCTTTTTTGTCTTTGTGGGATTAATTTATGTATGGACCGGATGGTTTGAGTTGGTGTTGGGTTTGATTGTAAGCTTGCTGTTGCACGGAGCGCGGTTGGTGGCTGTTAAAATGGGTTCTTGGGGGAGCGAGTTGGCTAGAGATCTTCCGGCTACTGGGTTGATTGTGGGGAAGGGAGCAGCTTCAGCAGCAATGAGTACTCTGCCTTTGGCTTATGGATTGGCGAATACTGAGTTGCTTACAAGTGTAGCATTGAACGTTATTCTGCTGACAAATACAATCTCAATAATATTACCAATACTAGTTGCTCGATCTTCAGCAAGATAGATTAAAAAGAAAAAGAAGCCAAAAGCCAAAATGCGAGCATTTCTGAAACAGAGTAGACTTTAAGCTTACTTTGCAAATAAGAAATCACGGTGTTCTTCCACATACCTTGGAAGCGTGCTTGGGCATACACATTGTCTAAGCACTTGCAAAGTGGGCATTTTTGACCTCCACATAGAAGACAATTGAACATTGAAACTGCACTGGACTACAGTATTCCTAGTTTTATGGCTACATCTACTGCCTTGTAGTCTGGATGCAGTTTCACAAACGCCTTCTTGCTTCCTCGGGGTGTGATTAGGACATTAACCTTCTCCACCTGAACTTCGTACAATTCCTCCACGGCTCTCTTGATGTCACTTTTGGTGGCCTTCAAATTTACCATCAGGACAAGCTTATTCTCCGTCTCAAGCAGACGACTCGCAACCTCAGTCATCAACGGATACAAAACAACATCATAAGGTTTCATCACTAAGCAGCCTTCCCAAACCGGTCACCAAGCCTCTTAATAGCTGACTGACTCCACACTGTCAACCGCCCTAAATGCGTCCCCGGCGCCAACAACTCCACATTCAACCCGTCCACCAATGCCACATCAACGCCTGGCAAGCTCCGACCTGCCTCCATCACACCGCCGTTGTCAGCCACCACAATCAATGGACCAACAGCCTGCTTATATCGCCGCCCGCGGGTCTTGCCCCTCCCGGCGCGGACCTTCCGACTCTCTTTGGCTCGAAAGACATCACCCCAAACTCCTAGCGACAAGAGCATCGCTTCCACATCCTTTGTACGCCTCAAACCTTCCACTTCATCATCCACAACCAACGGAAAATCGGGGACATCCTCCGCAACATGTCCCCGTCTAGCCACTATAGCCCTCACACCTGTAGCCGCAACAGCACTACGCAGAGCTAAACGCATCTCCTTTTTGGGAATCTTTTTCACAGTCCGCTTCTCCGACCTTGGCGGATGAGCCTGATGCCCACCTACAATACTTACACCGAAAGCAGCCCGCCCCTCAGGACCCTTCACACGAGGCACACGAGCAATGCCCAAGCCAACACCGCGAGACTCCGCCGTAGTCCGTTTCCCAGCCATGGAATCCCGTCCTTGCGATCGCAAACGTCGACTCTGAAAGGCCACAACTGCCCGCTTAACCACATCCGGACGTATAGGAGTTCTAAAAACGCTTGGAAGCTTAACCTTTCCCACCTCTTTTCCCTTCAGATCGAAAACTTTTGACGACTGTTTGGCCAACGAAAACATCCCCTATATGCTATTATGGGAAGGTACATGAACCTCCACAATCTTCGGAGGCTCCAGTGAAACCTTTTTGGGGCGGGCCGGGACACGAAGCCGAACCAAACGCTTACTAGGACCAGGTACACTTCCTTTCAGCATAACGTAGGGGGCTTTTATCACGCCATACCTCCCGAAACCACTAGAAGGCGTAACTTCTCGTCCATCCACACCGATCTTCATAATACGTTTATTATATTCAGTCCTCTGATGATAACCCATCTGTCCTGCTCTAGGAACGCTGTATAAGACCCGAGGCGGCTTCCAAGGCCCAATGCACGCTACACCTCTCTTAGTCTTCCTAGCTTTATGGTGTAAAATGCGAACACCCCACCGCCTCACAGGTCCTTGGAACCCCTTCCCCTTGGAAACTGCAATTACGTCTACAAGCTGACCATCCTTGAAGACCTCACTAACGCCAATCGTCTTCCCCAAAAACTTCTTAGCGTACTCAAACAACTCCTTTATCGACGCCCCGTCAACCTTAATCTCCACAAGCTCCGGCTTCTTCTTCGAAATACTTGCTAGCCGTGGCTGAGTCACAGTTAGAAGGCGAAACTCAACGATACTGTCCATGTTCTTCTCCATCACCTCCAATCCGTCTTGAAGGCTGAAATCCTCGGGCAGTGTGAAGATCCGATGCAAGTCTTTCGGCGGGTCCTTCATCCAAGCTTCGGTGAACGCTTTCAAGCCGTAGCCTGTCCGAGTATATGCTCGAATTCCACAGACCAGAATCGGGGGAGTTTCAACAACCGTAACGGATTGGTGGACTTCCTTTCCAAGATTTGGGGAGCGAGGATGATCCTCTATGTAAAAGAGATGAGTCATTCCAGCTTTATAACCCATGAACCCGAGAAGCCTAGGTCCTCCAGAGACGGGTGGCCAGTAGCGGATTCTCCCGGTTTCTCGAGCAGCGCGTCCCTTAGGCAAATAAGCTAAAGAACCACGTTTCGGAGCACTCTTCTTTCTATGCCCCATGGTTTTCCACTCGTCTCTGTTTCAATGCAGGCATCAAGTTATAAAGGTTACGAAGCAGGTTTCGGCTTGGCAATTAGATAGAGACCTAGTCCGAGAAGCGATCCGCAAACCACTATGAGCGTAGCGGGAAAGTATCCAGTAAACCTGTAGTTTAACACAAGGATTTCGAAGAGAAGGAAAGCAAGACCTGTTGATATGGCGGATATAGATGCTGCCTTTTTACCGTATTTCTTCGCAGTTTGAATAGCAAGCAATCCTGCTAGAAATATGTCCCCTAATCCCAGACGGATGGTGGCCTGAAGCGGAAAGGTGGGAACTTCTATCAATATAGGCAAATCCAACGCCACAAGCTTATCTGCCGAGGCGCCCATAAACCCTGTCACAAAAACCTGAACGAAATCCATAACAGTAATCAACCCAGCAAAGACCAAAACAGTCGTCCACGAAAACAACCCACCCAAGTAAACTGAGATAAAGATGGCAAAAATCAATGCAAACATGTTAAGAAGAAAGATATCCCAAAAATCAGAAAGATACAACGCCACAAAAACGATAGGTGGCAGAATACTGAAGTACCATCTCTCTAACGCAACATAAGTGAAGAGAAATAGAACGAAGGAGTAAGCCATTAAAAACAACACTCGGATAGCTTGCTCCGGAACCAGCACAATGACCGTGACCATGGCACCCATAGCTATGACAAGAAAAACAGCATCACGAATCTGAAATTCTTTTTCCTCAAAAAGAGACTTCAACTTGGTTTCAAACTTGACATACAGAAAAACTATGGCTATTGTGACCGTGCTGACGATTGATGGAAGGACAATGTCGAAGAGCATACCTCCTAAATGATGTAGGTTGGATTTTAACCTTTAGCAACCATCAAATTGAGAATCCCCAAGGTCACGAAGAGGGCTTCTTCGGTGCGGACGGTTTCGACCTTTTGACGGGGGATTGTGTTGACCACAAAATGAGTGATGTCGTCTAAGTTTAGGTTTTCCTGTTTGGCGATTTCGTAGAGCCCTTGGGTTGGTGCCCCAAATGCTACGATAACTTTGCGTGAGGTATTCCAGCGTTTTGCTAGCTCTTCTGAGATTTTGAGGAAAGGTTGTCCATGCTTCGATGTCGCTATGATCAGGTCAAAGGGGTGTTTTCTCAGAAAATCTCCCAATGTCAATTCCGAACGAGTTATTTTGTATCCCCAGTATTCTGGGATCTCGTCCCGGTTTGCTGTTTCTCCTTCTAACAGTTTCTCGCTCTTTTTTATCTTGACTGTGACACGTGTATTGTGTGGTATTTTCTCTTTTGGTAGCAATATGTGTCGTTCAACACCTACGTCTACAAGAGTCCCAACTCTTGTGTTGGACACAGTTACTCCTTCACGGTATTCGCCGTCAGCTAAATCTTTCACACGATTCTGCAAAGGGTGATGGGGTGTACGAAGAGGCGGTAGTACACCAGCGTATTTTAGTTCGGGTCTCAGTTTGAATAATCGTTTTCGGAGGTATTGAGGCGTCTCCATGTACGAAAGAATCGTGGCGATAAGGTTGATATCCCGACGCTGGTTTCTATTTGGCATGTCTGAGAAGACAATAATCCTGTCTACGCCAAAAATTGCGGCTGCTCTTCCCACAATTCCGATTTTCAGAGCCTTTTCTCTAAGATGAGGTGTGTCTGAAACTAGGGAGGCAGGAATAGCTATTGAAAGCTCACGTTCATAGGTCAATTGAGTTCGCCACAACGAAGGGGATTTCTACACCTATGGAGTTGTTTAGCCACCTCTGGTTTTAAAAGTTTAAACTGTGACTTTGGTTTTCTCAAAGTGTGGATGCCTCGCTACTCGTCTAGTTTCTCAGAACCTGCAGGTGCAGTTGTCTGATCACTGAGTTTATAGCCAATAGGTCCGTTCTAGTTAATATATCGAGTTTTGATATATCTCGATTTTCGAGTGAAACAATATATTAAGTCGCACGATAAGATATGTATGTGAGTAGACCATGAAAACAGTTCAACGAAACTACACAACAATCATACACGAAGAGTTCGAGAATCTTTTTTTGGAAGCTGTAGATGAAAGTCTATCCTCACTTGGAGATTCAGCCAAGCAAGCAATATACTACCACCTGGAAGAGTCTTTCAGACTCAAAAGACAAGAAATCCCAGATAGAATAGACGAGTTTGCCACTGCTATGGAAAGGATTTTCGGATATGGTGCAAAACTTCTTCAAATCCAAATAATGAAGCGGCTCCATGAAAAGGTTGGACATGGATCCGCGCTTTACCATAAGAAAGACGGACTGTTCTTTGCTGAGTATGTGCGCGCACAAGCATGTTCAACCACGTGAAGGCCCCCTGACTTATGTTGCGTCTTTCGAAACTGTAAATACGGGCAATCATGCGAGCATCAGTAATGTGTGGGAGAGTCTCTTCACTCTTCCTTGGTCTTGGACTCTCTTTGGGCGAATAGTATTGCACGCTGACGGTGCCCCCTGAAAGTCACAGTTAAGTTGAACTGGTAGACTGGGAAACTTTTGCAGAGGAAAATCCGCCCGACGCCGATGTGGGAACTATTGCCAACATATTCAGAGTAACGTTTGTTCCCATTACTCTGCCCTTGTTTTCTTTGGGATCAGGTCAGCTAGCAGTGCGCTGTAAACGGCATTTTCATACATCCTCCGATGCAAACATTAAGATGATGAACAGCTTTAGGAACTTCGGCTGATATAAAGAGGATTGTCAAAGATATGAAGAGAGAATAGGCGAATAGCATACGTCTCTTCCACCGATCTTGTCGACTACTTTGCCGAGGTGAAAAAGAGGAAGTTTGAGGACATTCCTAACCAAGTATTAAAAAGCGTAAAAGGAGAAAGTAGGAGAAGCTGATATCTCGATGCCGAAACTTACAGTTCTAGACCAACCAGATAAAGTTAGGGCGATAGACAAGAGCAGTATGCTTGAATTATGTGAGAAGACACCTGATTTCTGCAGAGACGCCATCAAGCGAGCCGAAAGAGCAGAAACGGATTACAAGCGGCCTGAAAACGTCATAATCGTCGGAATGGGCGGCTCGGCAATAGGTGGAGAACTGCTTAAAGACTGGCTGCAGGATAGAGCATCCGTCCCGATTGAAGTTTGCAGAGACTATGTTCTGCCAGCATACGCTAGTGAAAACAGCTTCATTATTGCGGTAAGTTATTCGGGAGAGACAGAAGAAACTTTAAGCGCTTTCCTAGGAGCGGTAAAGCGGCGTTGTATGGTTCTAACAATATCCTCTGGTGGCCATCTTCAAACGTTTTCAGAAAAGCTGAAAATACCCCACATAGCCATACCTACAGGCTTTCCTCCACGCGCCGCAATCGCCTATACATTCTTCCCGCTGGTTGTATTGATGGAAAAGTTACAGGTCGTTAGAGAAACGAACAAGGAAATTGAAGAGACTTTACATGTTTTGGAAGTAGTTAGGAATGGATACGGTCTCAAAGTGCCTCTGAAGGACAACCACGCGAAAAGACTTGCTCTGGAAATTGAAGGAACAGTTCCTATAGTTTACGGATTTCGACAGTACAGCGCTGTGGCACAACGCCTGAAATGCCAGTTTAACGAAAACAGCAAAGTTCCAAGCAAATTTGATGTATTTTCAGAACTTAATCACAATGAGGTTGTTGGATGGGAAGCATCTAAGAACCTGACAAGAACTTTCTCCATAATTCTCATCCGAGATCCTGAAGAACCGCTGGAAATCAAGCGAAGAATCGAGATAACAAAACAAATCGCAATTCCAAAAGCCCTCAAAGTTCTAGAAATTCACGCGACAGGTACGCACAAACTGGCGAAAATGCTTTCAGCCATGTATATAGGAGATTTCGTTAGTATATACCTAGCAATACTCAGATGCATTGACCCGACGCCTACAAAGACAATTGTGCGTCTGAAGGAAGCGATGAAAAAGAAGCTCGATATGACAATTAAGCTTGAAGAAGAAGTCAAGAAATTAGGATGACCAGAGGATCCAAAACGGGTCCGTTTGCTTAATTATGAGGAAATACACTAACGCTGAGGACGATAACGGGGCAAAGGAAGGTAAAGTAATTGCAAAAAACCGACAAGTATGAAATTATCAGTGAACTAGCCAAGCGCCGAGGCTTCTTCTGGCCTTCCTACGAGATCTACGGCGGCGTCAGCGGCTTCCTAACCTATGGACCCCTAGGCACCAAATTAAAACAAAGAATAGAAGCAAAATTCAGAGACTTCTTCATCAAACCCCTTAACATACTTGAAATGGAATCCTCCATCGTGATGCCGGCAAAAGTGTTTGAAGCCTCTGGCCACGTTAAAGCCTTCCGAGAACCCATGGTAGAATGTCGAAAATGCAAAAGGAAATTCCGCGCAGACCACTTACTCCAAGAACAAGCCCAAATGAGCGATACACAAACTGAAAAACTCAGTCTCCAAGGAGGAGCCAAGGAACTGAAAAAACATGGCATAAGATGCCCCGAATGCGGAGGCGAATTAGGCAAGCCCCAATACTTCATGACCATGTTCTCAACATCAATTGGACCCTACTCCGACGCGGTAGGCTACGGAAGACCTGAAGCAGCTCAAGGAGTATTTGTTGAGTTCAAACGCCTTTACGAAACTGCTAGAGGAAAACTGCCCTTGGGTGTAGTTCAAATGGGTCATGCCCTACGAAATGAAATCTCGCCTAGACAAGGACCCATCAGGCTAAGAGAGTTCACCATTGCTGATATAGAGTTCTTTTTCGACCCTAAGGAACCTCAATGTCCCTTGCTCAAAAAGGAAATTGGAAAGGAAACTTTGCGTCTCATTCCTGCAGAAATGAAAAGGAAGGATGCAAGAAGAGCGGAGCAGGTAACTGTGAAAGAAGCCCTACGAAAGGGTTACATCAAAACAGAATGGCAAGCATACTTCATGGTGTTGGCCAAACACTTTCTAAAGGAGCTCGGAGTCCCTGATGACAGCCAACGTTTTATTGAAAAACTAGAATGGGAGAGAGCGCACTATTCCTCACAAGGCTATGACCAAGAAATATACTTAGACCGGTGGGGATGGACTGAAGTTTCAGGGCACAACTGCCGCACAGACTACGACCTAAGGCAGCACATGGAACACAGCGGCGTAGACATGCAAGTCTTCAAAGAATATGACAGGCCTAAGCTAGCAAAAAAGTTGACCATCGAACCGATTCTAGCTAAAATAGGTCCAACATTCAAGAAAGAGGCCTCCGAAGTAACAGCCCTACTTTCAGAAGCAAACGTTCAAGAAGTTGAAAACTCTCTGAAGACAAAAGGCTATTACATGGCGGGGTCGTTTAAAATCTTGCCAGAACACATCAGAATCATGCACAAAGAAATCGAAGAATCTGGAAGGCGATTCCTGCCACACGTAGTTGAGCCAAGCTTTGGAATAGACAGGCTCTTGTATGCAGCCTTAGAATACGCCTATGAAAAAAGAAACGAAAGAACGCTTTTGAAACTTCCAAGGGAGCTTGCTCCTGTCCAAGTTGGGGTATATCCTTTAGTTACTAAAGGTGGGTTGACGAAAAAAGCATGCCAGTTGCATAGGATGTTAATGAAGGAAGGTTTTTCAGTGGAATATGACGAAGCGGGATCTATTGGAAGACGATATGCCAGAGCAGACGAAGCCGGGACACCTCTTTGCATCACGGTTGATTATAGGACATTAAAGGATAACACTGTGACTATAAGAGATCGAGACTCATGGAAACAGGTTCGCACCAGAACAGAAAGATTGCCTGAAACTATAAGAGCCTATCTCAGTTATACGAAAAACTTCAAAGATATGGGAGAAAGCCCATAGGAAACTGCGAGAACTTTCGTTAGATTTTTTAATGCAGCCGTACATTCTATTTTGATGCCAGTGAGGCAGTTTTCTGGGGACGAGAAAATGGTTCTTCCAGTTGAAACAGAGGAACGTGTAAAGCGAAGAGCGCTCGACGTTTGCCAAGACCATCTACGTAAGGTGCTGGAAATCACTCGCAAGGTCCCTCAAATGGTCGACTGCTTTGCCGCCGATGACAAAGAAGCTGCAAGACAAGTATTTGCCGAGGTAAGAAAGGCAGAAGAGGAAGTTGACAAAGCTAGACGGACGGTTTCTCAAGAGCTTGCACAAATAGGTGCCATACTCATAAATCGAGAAGACTTTCTACGCTTCACCAACCTAGCCAGCGAGATCGCGGATTTCTGCGAAGGCATAACCTTCTGGCTCCTCTCGATTATAGAGCGCGGATGGAAGGTGCCATCAGACATTAAGAACGACCTTGTAAAACTTGCAGCAGCAACCTTGGACACTGTTCTGAGACTCAGAGAAACCACCATAACACTTTCCTATGGCTCTGCGAAAACTTTGGAGAAAGCCAAAGAAGTTGAAATGGCTGAACGAATCGTAGACGACGTTTACAGAGAGTTGGAAGTTAAACTGATAAACAGTAAACTAGAGATTCCAGCAATGCTGCTCCTAAGAGACGTAACCCAGCTCCTAGAAAACGCAGCAGACAAAGCTGAGGATGCCGCGGACGCCGCCCGTATATTGTCCTTTGCCATGTAACAAAGCTGAGATAACAATGGCCAAGCCTATTCCGGTTGAATTTATCGAAAACTTCCTTGTGGTTTGGGACCCAATACAAAGTTCGAAGCTTTATAAGATGGGATACTATGGCAAGCCTTTAGGAATACCCAAACCGAAAATAGCCGAATTCAACGTCCCACTGGTCCTAGACCTTATGGAAGGCCTTTACCTCGCCGAGAACAAAATAATAGAAGTTCACGAAGGCTTGAAAAAGAAAACAGTGGGGTTAAATAGACTCACGCAAAGAGCCCGTAGACTATATGGCGAGTTTGACTTGAAATATGCTGTTTACCGCGATTTGAGAGGCAGTGGATTTGTTGTCACCCCAGGCATCAAGTATGGATGCGACTTCGCTGTCTACAAGCATGGACCAGGAGTTGAACATGCACCTTACATGGTGTCTGTAAAAAAAGGCGAGGAGGATGTAACGGCGACTGAAATAGTGAAAGCCGGAAGACTTGCCACAACTGTACGTAAGAGATTCATTGTTGCGATACCTAATCTTGAAACACAGAAGATTCAGTACTTGATATTCAAGTGGTTTAAGGCATAGAACTTATGTTCCAGATGTAATAAAATATCGCAGATGCTTTATGGTTGATGTAGCACTCGTTAAAGG
The DNA here is from genome assembly GCA_964348215.1 of uncultured Candidatus Bathyarchaeia archaeon. Lineage (GTDB taxonomy): Archaea > Thermoproteota > Bathyarchaeia > Bathyarchaeales > SOJC01 > CAYGBS01. The sequence continues at coordinate 7,621 of CAYGBS010000004.1, read as the reverse complement.
TCCTAGAAAGCTGAAAACTGTCTACCGGGCCATAGAGCTTGCCGGTGGATTCACGGAAATAGCAGAAGACTATGGTAGAGCTTTGATAAAGGTGAATTTCATAACCTCCAAGACCTATGAGACAGGAGTACCGACTGACCCTCTTATGGTAGAAGGTCTAATCCACAAAGCCCAAGAGGTCTTCGACCAAGTTTTAGTCGTAGAGTCGGATGCCAGCATGACGAACGCTGAGAAAGCTTGTGAGGTCACTGGAATGAAGGAAGTGTGCGACAGAAACAAGGTGGCATTTCTTAATCTGAGAAGAGAAAAAGACAAGGTTAAACTGGAGATTCCTGATAGCGAGACGCTTAGCACAATCAAGGTGCCCCGTATAGTCGTGGATTCAGCTATTATTAACGCTGCAAAACTGAAAACCCACAGCGTTACGACAGTTTCTCTCGGGATGAAGAATATGTTCGGCCTCTTGCCGGATAAGATGAAGTTCAAGTACCACTTCAGAAACATCAGCAAAGTCGTCGTTGACATAAACAACGTACTGCGACCGAATTTCACTATAATCGATGGCTTCTACGGTCTTGAAGGACCAGGACCAACATCAGGAACACCTGTAAAGACGAATTTGCTGATTGCTGGAAAGGATGTAGTGGCAACAGACGCGACTGCTTGCCGAGTGATGGGTATAGATCCTGCGAAAGTCTATCATATAAAACGAGCTTGGGAAAAGGGCTTCGGCGAGATAGACAAAGCAAGAATAGAGGTAGTCGGCGAGAGGATTGAAGAGGTTAGAAGACCGTTCAAAAGAGGCTAGGAAATGCTTAAAAGAGTGCAAACGATATTTTAAATGAATATAGGAGATGGTAAGGAAGAATGCCAACACACGGCTCACTCTCAAAGGCTGGGAAAGTACGTAGCCAAACCCCAAAAATACAACCCCATCCTAAGAAAAGCGCGACTCCCAGGAGAAGAACCAGACGAAACTACGAAAAGCGCATAATTCTCCAACGAAAAGCTGGACAGAACTGGGGCTAAAAATTTTCTTCAACCAAACCTTTTAACACGGTAACTTAGTACTTCTCGTCCATGTCTTCAGCTGACCTAGTTCTGGTGAACGGTAACCTAATCACCATGAACCCTAAACAGCCAAAAGCCCAAGCCGCAGCAATAAAAGACGGAAGATTCACTGCAGTGGGCGACAGCAAGCGAATTCTTTCTCATGTCGGCAAGGACACCAGAAAAATTGACCTAGAAGGCAAGACCGTTATTCCAGGTTTCATTGACACCCATGTGCACGGCACGTCATTAGGGAGACTCCTGTCTCAGATTGATCTGCGTGATGTAAGATCGATAAAGGAGATTCAACAGAAGATCAATGAATGGGCAACGAGGATTCCTAGGGGAAAATGGATAATCGGTCACGGATGGGATCAAGACAAGCTCGCAGAAAAACGATACCCCCTGCGCATTGACTTAGATCAAGCCGCACCTGGACATCCAGTTCTTTTGACTCGTGTATGCGGGCATCTGGGTATAGTTAACACACAAGCCATGAAGCGAGCAGGTATCACGAAACAGACAGTACAACCAACAGGAGGATGCATAGACAGTGACCCCGAAACGGGAGAGCCAAACGGTATTCTCCGAGAGAACGCTCTCAATCTAATTCACGGTTGCCTACCTGAAGAAACTGAGAAGAAACTTACAGAAACATGTCTGCTAGCTTGCCAAGAAATGGTTGAAGAAGGCATAACCACTGCACATTGGATAATCAGCTCATCAAACGAGACGCGGGCGCTTCAACGATTAAACAAACGTGGCAAGCTCCCACTGCGCGTTTACATCCTGAGTCCCATTGAATGTCTTGACCATCTCATAGAGCTGGGCTTGTCGACAGGATTTGGCGACGACAAACTCAAAATCGGCAGTATCAAAATCATGACAGATGGTTCTCTGGGCGCCAGAACGGCGGCATTGAAACGACCCTACGAGGACGCACCAGAAAACAAAGGGATGCTGCTTTATCCGAGAAAACAACTGGAGAAAATGGTGAAAAAGGCACACGAAGCCAACTTACAGGTGTCTATCCATGCCATAGGTGACAAAACAATCGAAATGGTTTTGAAAGTATTGGAGAAAGTACTTCAAAAAACGCCCAGAAACAGTCATCGCCACCGACTAGAACATGTATCGGTTCTCAATGCAACGTTGATAAAGAAGATGAAAGACATCGATGTCATCGCATCTGTACAACCTCATTTCATCGTCTCCGATTTCTGGATACCAGACCGCCTAGGAGAAGCAAGGGCTAGATGGACTTACGCGCTTAAAAGCCTCCTGAACGAGGGTGTGATGATTACTGGGAGCTCGGATGCCCCCGTGGAACCAGTCAGCCCAATACTTGGCATCTACGCAGCGGTTACAAGAAAGACATTCCCGCAAGAAAGGTTAACTGTTGAGGAGGCTCTGCGCCTGTATACGATAAATGCTGCTTACGCGAGTTTCGAAGAAGACGCCAAGGGCTCAATAGAGAAGGGCAAATTCGCTGACCTTGCAGTACTCTCTCAAGACCCTTCCAAAGTCGCGCCCCAACAGATTAAGAAGATAATGGTGGAGATGACAATTACCGCTGGACGAATCGTTTTCACCAAAAGCAACAATCCTACAACTGCATCCTTATCTTAAGAGATGAATGCATAATTAGATGAGTCCATCATGAACAGAGAAGCCTCCCGCAAAATCATTGAATATCTAATGCAGATTCCTAAACCCACAAAAAAAGATGTTAATATCGTCAAATTGAAGGTCGCTGGCAAGCAAGGCTTAACCTGTGTTGTGCCTAACTCAGAACTGATACAATGCCTTAGACCCCACGAAAAAGGAAAGCTCATACCTGTCCTGAAAAGGAAAGCCACCCGCACAATCTCCGGCGTCACAGTAATCGCAGTGATGACAAAACCGTGGTCCTGTCCTCACAAGGGGCCGTGTGCCTACTGTCCTGGAGGCCCTTCCCGTGGAGTCCCGCAAAGTTACACGGGACATGAACCTGCAGCTATGAGGGGAATTCAAAACCAATACAATCCGTATATGCAAGTTATGAGTCGTATGAAGCAGCTGGAAGCAATCGGCCACGTGATTGACAAGGTGGAACTGATAGTTATGGGGGGCACCTTCCCCAGCACGCCCATAGACTATCAGCTGAGTTTTGTCAAGAAATGTCTAAACGCAATTACAGGAAAAGACGCACAAAGCCTTGAAGAGGCTAAGAAGCTTGCCGAGACCAGTGAAATCCGTAATGTTGGCATCACGATTGAAACTAGACCTGATTGGTCTAAGAAAGAGCAGATAGATCGTATGCTGTCGATGGGTGTGACTCGCGTAGAGTTGGGTGTGCAGAACGTTTATGATGACATCTACCGCCACGTTAAACGAGGTCATACAGTTAAAGACGTGGTTGAGGCAACACGTATGCTAAAAGATTCAGGGTTGAAAGTCGCATATCATCTTATGCCAGGGTTGCCTGGATCCAGTTTTGAAAGAGACTTGGATGGCTTCAAAACTGTCCTTACTTCCCCGAATTTCAAGCCTGACATGCTCAAGATTTATCCATGTCTCGTCTTAGAGGGAACAAAGATTTATGATTGGTGGAAGGACGGTGAATATGTTCCATACTCCACAGAAGAAGCCGTTCAACTCATTGCTGAGGTAAAGAAACTTGTACCCAAATGGGTGCGAATCATGCGGGTTCAACGGGACATTCCAGCTCGTCTGGTGAAGGCAGGAACCAAAAAAAGCAACCTTAGACAACTCGTTGTAGAAAAACTAAGACGAGACGGAATAAGGTGTCATTGTATAAGATGTCGTGAGGTTGGGCATAGATGGCTAGGAGACAAGGTTAAGCCCGACCCCGAAAACATCCAAATCCATTCCACAAAGGAAGAAGCTTCAGAGGGGACTGATATCTTCATCTCAGCTGAAGATCTCGCCAATGACGTTCTTGTGGGATATTTACGGTTGCGTATCCCTTCAGAAAGAGCCTCCCGACCAGAAATATCATCGGAGCCAAGTTCCATTGTGCGTGAACTCCATGTTTATGGTTCTCTTGTCCCTGTCGGAAAGCGCATGGCTAAGGCTTGGCAACACAAAGGTTATGGAAGTACTCTTCTCTCTGAAGGTGAGCGTATTTCCCTAGAAGACTATGACCGAAAAAAGATTATCATCACAAGCGCTTTAGGAACACGGCGATACTACAAACGGTTTGGGTACCACTGCGACGGACCCTACGTTTCTAAGCGTAAGATCGAATAACCATGAAAACAGGAAACGCATATAACCAAGTGACGCTAGGATGACTAAGGTGGTTCTATGAATCTTTGGCAAAGAATTCCTGCTGGAGACAAAACCCTCAAATTAGTCAACGTAGTCGTCGAGGTCATAAGTGGGTCAAGAGACAAGTATGAATACGATCGAGAGTATGGTGCCTTTGTCCTAGATCGGGTGCTCCATTCATCAGTAGTCTTTCCAGTAGAATACGGATTTATTCCACAGACATGGTTTGAAGATAATGACCCTCTGGACATCATGATTTTGACACACGAACCTACAGAGGTCGGCTGCATAATAGAAACAAGGCCAATCGGTGTACTGATCATGGAAGACGAAGAAGGGGAAGACCCAAAAATACTATCTGTTCCTGTTAAAGATCCAAGATTCAACGGATTCCAAGAGATCACAGACGTTCACCCTCACAAACTACGGGAAATCCGAGAGTTCTTCGAGATCTATAAAAGACTGGAACCTCACAAATGGGTAAAATTCAAAACATGGAAAAACGCTCAAGAAGCAAATGAGATCATCAAGCACTCGATTAATCTATATAAGAAGAGGTTTCCTTCAAATTAGAAGGGGGAAAGTAAACGTAGTGCCAGTTCTAAATCTGGAGAGATGTAATTGAGCAAAGAATTCCCAGGCTACAAAGGAAAAGTATTGAAAACCTTAAAACAAGCGAAAGCAGAGATCGGTGACCTCATACGTCTCACAAAGAACGGCGAAACTTACGAGGGCCTTCTGATACCCAGATCAGAATATGGTGACGAGAATCATATCGTAATCAAACTCACGAGCGGCTACAACGTTGGAATCACCCTCACCCCTACGACACATATTGAAAAAATTGGAGAGGGGGTCAAACCAACCTTTAAACCCCCACCTCCTCCCATACAGAAAGCAGATCTGCCCAAAGTAGCCATAGTCAGCACCGGGGGAACTATAGCCAGCAGAGTAGACTACCGAACAGGAGCAGTCCGCGCTGCGCTCTCAGCCAGCGACCTTTACAGTGTTGTCCCGGAACTTTCTGACATGGCAACTATAGAAGCAGAAGTCCTTTTCAGTCTTTATAGTGAAAACATCACACCTGGACACTGGTCGAAAACTGCGAAACACGTAGCCAACCATATAAAAGACGGTGCCGCTGGAGTAGTTGTGGCGCATGGAACCGACACCATGGGCTATACGGCAGCTGCGTTAAGCTTCGCTCTGCAAAACCTCCCTGTGCCAGTGATTTTGGTGGGTTCCCAACGCTCAGCAGACAGGCCGAGCTCAGACGCGGCAACGAATGTAATTGGAGCGGTAAAGGCTGCCGTAAATGCACCCTTTGCAGAGGTTGTAGTCGCTATGCATGAAACAGTCTCTGATAGAGCAATTGTCTTTCATCGAGGAACCAAAGTAAGAAAGTGCCACACCAGCCGTCGCGACGCCTTCAAATCGATAAACGCAACACCTTTGGCCAAGCTTGAAGGCGAGAAGATTAGGATGTTGACGGAAAATTATTCTAGACGAGACCTCAACCGAAAGTTGACACTGAAGCCTACGTTCAATGAAAAAGTGGCTCTTCTAAAGTTCTATCCCAGCATCGACGCAGGAGTTATCGAGACATGTGTTGACAAGGGCTTCAAAGCCATCATTCTGGAGGGAACAGGCTTGGGCCACGTGGGAACCCGCTGGTTTTCAAGTATAGCAAAGGCGATCGCACAGAACGTTATTGTTGGCATGACCTCTCAATGCATCTGGGGAAGGACGAATTTGAATGTCTATGACACTGGCAGAGATCTCTTGAAAATCGGTGTAATCCCTCTTGGAGACATGTTGCCAGAAACGGCGCTTGTGAAAATGATGTGGGCATTGGGTCAAAAGAAGAGGATTGAAGAGGCAGAAGAACTGCTTACAAAAAACATTGCTAACGAGTTCTCTCAGCGAACGGTTTTTGAATAAAATAGAAAGGTGAGAATGACTTGGTCGTTGATTACGAGAAAATAGGTCTAAAAGTAGGTTTAGAAGTGCATCAGCAGTTAAATACTCAAACGAAGCTTTTTTGCGACTGCAAGACGAAGCTTTTCAAAGAACCAGAATACACTTTTCTGCGCAGACTACGCCCAACGCAAAGCGAGTTGGGGCAAATTGACCCCGCTGCCTTTTTCGAGTTTCAGAAAGGCATCAAAATCCTCTACGAAGCCAAAACAGACACAGCATGCCTAGTGGAAATGGATGAAGAACCACCTCATGAACCAGACCGAGGAGCTCTGAAGACAGCCCTCATAATTTCGCTCATGTTGAAAGCCAAGCCCGTTAACGAAATCCACGTAATGCGAAAGACCGTTATTGATGGGTCTAATACTACAGGTTTTCAGCGCACATGCGTAGTAGCTCTCAACGGCGAAGTTCAAACTTCGGAAAAAACGGTTCCTATTCAGCATATAGGCTTAGAAGAAGACGCCGCTCGAAAGATGGGCGAGAAAGGTAACATTCTTCGCTACCGAATTGACCGTCTCTGCATTCCTCTTGTTGAGATCGCGACCGCTCCAGTAATCTATACACCTCAAGAAGCTGAAGAAATCGCCCTGACGATTGGGCGAATTCTGAGAGCAACAGGCAAGGTGAAGAGGGGGTTAGGGACTATACGGCAGGACCTGAACATATCTATCCGTGGCGGCGCTCTCGTGGAGATCAAAGGGGTCCAAGAGCTTGGGCTTGTTTCTTCGGTGGTTGCGAATGAGGTTCAGCGACAACTGAAGCTTCTAGAAATAAAGGATGAGTTGGCGAAGCGCAATGTTGGAGAAGAAGACATCAAAGACGAATTTGTCGACGGTACCCATGTTTTTGTGAACACTAGATGCAAAGTCATTCGCAAAGCCATAGAGAGAGGCAAGCGTGTTCTTGCGGTCATATTGCCGAAGTTTGAAGGACTCTTGAACAGAGAACTTGTCCTTGGTGTGAGGCTAGGTACCGAAATGGCGGACAGAGCGCAGTTTTGGGGTCGTGTAGGAGGCATCTTTCACACAGATGAGATGCCCTCTTATGGAATCACTGTGGAAGAGGTTAACACGTTAAGGCAGGTTATGAAGGCTAAGCCGAATGACGCTATAGTCTTTGTTGCAGGTAACGTAGAAGACGCCTCTGATGCATTAAGAGCAGTAAATGAGCGTGCAAGAGAAGCCTTGAAGGAGGTACCACAGGAAACTCGCGCTGCAAAGCCAGATGGGTCAACTCGGTACATGCGGCCTAGACCCGGCGCTGCTCGCATGTATCCAGAAACCGATGTACCTCCAATCCAAATAGACAAGGGTTACAT
>CAYGBS010000003.1:22931-40520 GCA_964348215.1 uncultured Candidatus Bathyarchaeia archaeon | reverse complement strand
GCAGCTTGTTTATAGTGTGATGATGGGTGGAATGTTTTGGTTCTTTCAAATGGGCTCGGCGATTATGTTGCGTTGCGGCGATGCAGTTGGCACAATCATGTAAGAGTTGGTCTTCTGCATTTCACGGTTTTGACGACGTTAGCTTTCTTTGCACCGAAAGCATGGTACTCCGTCGTCTTCGATTAACAAGAGAGGCTGAGAAGCAAATTGGAATCTAGAGAGAACTTGGTTAACGATCTTGCGCGCATGTTTTATTGGTGTACGTACCAGAGAGGTTTTATCTGTCCAACCTTGAGTTTTCTCTTGATGGCATTGCTTGTGAAAATAATGCGGAGTTTAACACCCGAAGATGTGTACAGGCGAATCCGCATGTTTGAGGATGAGTATGGTTTGACTTTTGAAGAGTTCGAAGATCAGCTTCTGAAGAAAAGGAAATCTGGGGATTTGTTGAAAGCGTATCTTGAGTGGGCGGGCTTGATTGACGCCTATAAAGGCTACGAAGAGGCAGGTGAACTCGACTACATCGTGGAAGAGGTTCAAGAATTTGGCTCTAATCAGTTGGCTTCGTTAACGCCGAAACGTGTAGAATTATTGAACAATCTGGCGAATACACGTGTGGAATCTATAAACGAGTTGGCACATAAGGTCAAGCGTGACGTTAAAAATGTGTATCAAGATTTGCTAGTTTTGAGAGACCTCGGACTTTTGACTTTGAAGCGACAGGGGAAGCGTAATGTTGTGCCGGAGACTTTGGTAGAGGAGATCACGTTTTTGATTCGGTAATTTAGATGTCTAGAATGAACTGTACTGTGGTTTTGCTCGGTGTCTTGGTGATTTCCATTTGGTGATAGGTTACGGCTTTGATTCCAGCTTTTTGAGGGTGCTTTTGGGGGTCGAACCTTTCGCCTTGGATAACTGCTCTTAGCTTGTAGCCTTTGTTGGTTTTCTGGATTTTGTTTATCATGAATTTGGAGTAAAGGTTATCTGTAGTTTCAAATTTGACCAGGAGGGCTTCTAGCCAGTTATAGAGGAGAGCTTTCTCATCATACCCTTTAACTTCCAATATTTCTTCATGTTTCAATGTTATTTGGTCTGTTTCTGTCATTGCCTCGAAGGTTGCCAGCGCCGCGTTTTCGAAGGCCTCTTCTAAGGTCTTGCCATAAGCTGCAACGTGGACGTCAGCGGTGTGTTCAAGGAACTCGAACTTCTTTTCTTCAGGCAACAGAATTGCTCCTCAAGTTATGTACGTATGCAGCTATTTGCCTTTACGCTCTTTCTATGGTGCGCCCTGATTGGCTTTCGAAAAGAGAGAGGGATGCTAGAAGTTTTTGGGCGTTTCTGCGATGGCAGCGACCGCTAGCTTCGCAGCCTTCTCTACGTCGCTCAGTGAAAGCATAGAAGATGGGCTATGAATGTACCTGGTTGGAATCGACAAAACCCCACATGGCACACCCTCTCGAGTAAGGGCAATCCGAGCTGCATCCGTAGATCCCGCCAACCCTGTTTCTAATTGATATGTAATCTTGTTTTCTTCCGCCGAATCAACCAACAGCGACAAAACACGGGGATGCGTGATCAAACCAGCATCCATCACCCCGATCACGGGGCCGTCCCTCATCTTCACTGGAGCTTCAACCTCCTTTACCCCAGGAACGCCGCCTGCCACAGTTACATCAAATGCCAAAGCCAGATCAGGGTAAATGTGAAAAGCTGAGACACATGCGCCCCGAAGCCCCACCTCTTCCTGAACGGTCCCTACCGCGTAAACTGTACAGTCAACTTCCCTGAGCTGCTTCATGACCTCGACAAGCAAACAACAGCCTACACGGTCGTCAAAAGCTTTTCCAACAACAATATCTCTGCTTATCTTCTCGAATTTCGTGTCGAAGCTGATGACATCACCAATTTTCACACCCATCTTTTGCACAGCTTTTTTGCTGCTGGCACCGACATCGATGAAAAGAGCGTCGGCCTTAATGGCCTTCTTCTTCTCTTCATCCTTCATAATATGAGGTGGCCTCGAGCCAATGATACCTGGCTTTTTAGCCTTCGCTGTATGGACTATTACTCGCTGGGCAACGAGAACGCGATCGTCAATTCCCCCGAGCTTCGCGAATTGCAGGAAACCATTTTTAGTTATATTCTTGACAATCAGACCGATTTCGTCCATGTGGGCAGCAAGCATGACCTTTGGCGTCTTATTTTTCTTTCCCTTTTTTACACCGATAACGTTGCCAAGCTTGTCCTCTCTAACCTTATTTACGTGGGGCTTAAGCAAGGTTTTCAGCAGTTCCCTGACTTCATCTTCTCTACCTGTAACTCCACAAGCATTCGAAAGTTTGTCTAAAGCTTCTCCAAGCTTCACTTTTCCTTCCCTCATTGAGACTGTTATTTAGTGCCAAACCAAGAAATAAGCGTACAGGCAACTAGAGAAGGAGATGTTATCAGTTGAAGGAAGCTGACGCTCAGAACCTTCTAGTGCTAGGCGTTGATGTCACTGCTCTGGCCATTTCAGCAAACAAAGCAGGCTTCAATGTCTTCGCTGTAGACTATTTCGGAGACCTAGATCTCAAAAAAGTATGCAAAAAAACCTTGTCAATCGTAGCCCAAGAACGCGGAAAATCTTGCGGTCGTCTTGAAGCGAATTTTTCTCCAAATGCACTCCTAGATCTAGCCAAACAAATCCTCACAACACATCAAATGGATGCAGCCTTGTTAGCATCAGGCTTGGAAGACTCTCCTCGAGTCGTAACAGAACTCAACGACCTAGTTCCCATAGTCGGAAATCATCCTCGAACAATCAAAAAAGTCCGTGACAAAACAAGATTCTTCCACGAACTCAAGAACCTAGGTGTACACTACCCCAAAACCGTATTGGCGGAAAGCATCGAACACGGAAAACGAGCAGCGAAAGACATAGGCTACCCAGTCCTCGTCAAGCCTCAAACAAGTCTCGGAGGTGCTGGAATAAGAAAGGTGAAAGACAGAAGCGGATTTGAAACCGCTTTTCAACAAATTGCTTCGTCATCTTCTAAGGCAGTTCTGGTTCAAGAGCTTGTATCCGGCATGGACGCAAGTGTGTCACTTCTATCATCTAAAGAAGCGACTATTGTTCTGACTTTGAATGAACAACTCTTGGGAATACAAGAGGTTGGTCAAATAGAACCATTCGGATACTGTGGAAACGTTGTTCCCGCTTCGGTTAATAAAGAGATCATAAACACGTGTGATTCTGTCGTGCAAAAAATTGCATCATATTTTGATCTCGAAGGATCAAACGGTATAGATATGGTGATTTCGAATGATAATGTACCATACGTTGTTGAAATAAACCCTCGCTTTCAAGGAACTCTGGAGTGTGTGGAACGCTCTCTTGGACTAAACTTGGTTGAGGCCCACATGAAAGCATGTAACCAAGGCTCTCTCCCAGTCCTGAGCGAAAAAGCGTCGGCATGTTACTGCGTCAGATTAATCTTATACGCTAAACAGCGTTCTGTAGTCCCCAACCTCAGCTGTATCAAAGAAGTTAGAGACATTCCCGCTCCAGAAACCATCGTAGAAGAAGGAGAACCTTTTTGCTCTGTTGTGGTACAAGGCCAAACGAGAAATATCACCCTAAGAAAGGCAATCACGTCGGCCGAGCACATATACGGAATGGTAACCCCAAAAATCTAATGATAAATCAAGATTCCGGCTTTTCTCAGCGTTCTGATTAGCGGATGTCCAATGATTACAGTGACCATAGTCGACAACACTGCCTTTGCGGGAGTAATGAGGGCCGCACTGCCCCATATTGCTTGCAGAGCCTCTATGTTGAGATCATAAAAAAGGCTGTAAGTTTGTCCTGGGATAAAAATGAAAATTCGAAACAGAATATCAGCTTCTAATCCTACAAAGGCGGAAGCTGCGAGGATAAGTGAAAAGGAGGTGCGCTCATGTGTTTCGTTCCTCCACACGCCTTTCTCAACAAGCAGAATTGTTGCTATGAGAACAAAAAAGGCGATATAAGTGTCCCACATTCCCCAGAGAGGAAGTTGCCAAGATACAGGTGTGATAAAATAGGCTGTGAACAGCGCTACATAGTAAACCAGCACAAGTTTCCATCTCCCTTTAAACATAAGCGCTGAGACAGCTGCCCCAATTGGAGCCCCAATTGTAAAGAGAAACTCATATACACCTATAGGGTTTACGTAATGTCCAATCATGACGCCGATGAAGTTAGATGCAAATCCGAATAAAGGTCCAAGCACGATTCCCGTAAGAGGCTCAATCGAAAAATTCCAGCTGTACCAGATGCCAGCTTGAGGCAACTCTCTGCCAAAAGAGTCTGTAATGACATTCAAGGCTGCAAAAACAGCCACAAGAGCTACTACCTGAGAGGCCCTAAACTCTCCCTTTTCCATGGCTAAGCACATGTAGGCAAGTTTCTTTTATTATTTACGCACAAGTATGCCGGGGATCGCTATGCATATAGTTTGTCACATATTCGAAGTCTACGCCTCAGACACCCTACAGTAGCGCCTGGTAGAAACGAATGAATAAAAGAGGTGGTGGAAAATCTCTTCCAATTTGCTGAATCTGCATGTGTAACTGAAAACGAGCTGCAGCTGGTCACCCATGAAGACCAGATCAAATGGGTGAAAACAACTCAGTTTGAGCTATGCAATGACTCTCCCAGCTGTTAGAAGCACTGAGAGCTTCTGAACTAACCGTGTATTATGAAAGCGGTAATGCCAACTTATTTGCGTCGATGCCGAAGCATTATCATATCACCGTGTTACTAGCATAGTAAAGGCTTTTGGATAATCTGAAACGCTTTCTTTAGGCTCAGGAGACTGTGACTTGGTCGCTATCTCCGCTGGCTTAAATAGACACGTGCTTGATTAGGCGATTTGCTAAAAACCGAATATTACACTATTATCGGGAAGATCGTTAAGAGATACCCCCACCAAAGAATGTGTTGAGAAGTTTCCGCTGTTTTCGGAAGGCGGCTGCAACCACGATTATTTAGGAGAGAATGTCTAAGCCTTGAAGTGAGGGCCTGGATTAGTCCAGAATATCAGTTTAGAGAACAGCTTTATAAGCTGATTAAGTCTTGTAGGCAATGTCTGGGGGGTATGGAACTAAATGATATGGGTTTACACAGTCAACGAATTGAACGAGTTACAAGCCAGAGACGCTGGTTCTCTAGACGAACTACAGAGTCTTACTAGAGAGGTTGACTGGATTTGGATGGATTTCATGGATCCTAACGAGAAAGAGTTTGAGGTAGTTGGTGGGCTACTTAAAGAAAACAAAGTGGTAGAAGATATTAAACGACAAAGGATTTATCCGCGACCTGAAAGGGTCAACCACTATCTGTTATTCACGGTCCCGCACGCCTTGTTTAAAGATAACCTCAAGACGTTTCCTATCTACGTGATCATGAAGGAAAGAGTATTCATAACTGTGAGGAATGGATTCTCTTCGAGATCTATCAAGAACGCGTTGAGAACTTTCGAAGATTGTGTTGGCAAAGTTTGCGAGAAAGATAAAAGCTCGACCTTCATCCTAGGTAGGCTATTCCACGAAATAAGTAATGAGAACTTGGACGTGGTGATGGCTCTAAGAGAAAGCATTGACAAAGTAGAAGAAAACGCTCTTGACAACCCGGCAGACAAGAGGATAAGTCACTCCGTGTTTGCAACAAAGAGGGAAATATCGGCCCTCGAGAGAGTTCTGTGGGCTCAAAGAGAGTTGATGCATAATTTGAGGGAAGGCGTAGTCCCGATGATCGAAGTTTCAGAGGAAGTTAGAGCTTCTTTGAATCATCCAATCAACAATGTTTCGCGGGAGCTTTCTCTCCTTGACTCTCACAATAACGCCCTAGACAGCATACTTAGCCTGCAAGACCTAGGCATGATACACAGGGTTGAAAGAAACCTGATCCGCCTCACCATAATAGCCTTGATAGTAAGCATCATCTTAATACTTCTAGAAATCGACATAATCAGTCTCCTCTCCACGTAAGTCTGGAGTAACTTCAAAAAATGGGATTGAAAGGCATTATGGAGAAAGATACAGGCTTCCTGTCCCTTTTCCAGAACAATCCAAATAGAAGAACAGCCCACGAAAAATAGAGTCATGCACCTAATGAAACAGCTGCTTTATTTTTGAAAGCCTCTTGCATCCTAGGAGATAACCGTCAGCAAATGCTATAAATACAGAATAATCTGTAGGTTGACCTATGAAAAAGGTTAAGAAAGGCAATCCTTCTACGCCCGACTTTGTCAAAGTCAAGTGGATAGATGGCTTGCGGTTTGCAGCAACAGACAGTGCTGGACACTCTATTGTATTGGATGCCTCAAAGCAATCTGGTGGCGAAGGCTCGGGCTTCAGTCCAATGCAACTACTTTTGATTGCGTTAGGAGGTTGCACAGGCATGGACGTTGTGCATATCATGCGGAAACAAAGGCAACAGCTCAAAGGTTTAGAGGTATTGGTGTCTGGAAAGCGAGTCAAGGAGCCACCACGAATATACAACAACATCCGCGTAGAATACAAGGTCAACAGGAAGCACATCAAAGAAAGCGCGGTTCAACGCTCTATACAGCTTTCCGAAGACAAATACTGCTCCGTCGGAGCCATGTTAAGGGCTAAAGCCAAAATGACAAGCAACTACATTTTACAATAAAAGCCGGTTGCTCGCACTCGAGGATTTAGACGTAGTTCGTAGAGTTTGGCGCCGGGAATGGGATTTGAACCCATGCGGCCCAAACAGGCCACAGGCTTACTTGTGCTTCTCAAGGCCTGCGCATTATCCACTCTGCCATCCCGGCCCTCTTCAGTGAACATATCTTCTACAAGAGAATAAAATATTAACCTACGCCCCAATTTCTTTTATTAACAAATGACCAACTCGCATTCTCGGTGCTGGCCAAACGACTGGGTTCAGTAATGATTTGAGCGAATTCAGAGACGAACACACACTCTTAAAAGCCACAATATACCCAACAATAAGCTATGGATTGGCTTGAAATCCTCAACGAAACTACCCAACGTATAAAAGAAACAATCATCCCACTCATAAGAACATCCATCGCTGGAAAAACATACGGCATTGGAGCAGGTGGCGATCCGAAAAAGCACATAGATCTCCAAGCTGAGAAGTCATTAACAGAAACACTTCTTGAAAATGATGTAGACTTTACCCTCATCAGCGAAGAATCAGGCATAAGACGATACGGCTCAAAGCCCGCTTATTACGTAACAACAGACCCCATAGATGGAACCACCAACACCCTAAGGGGAATACCCTTTGCTTGCACCAGCGTTGCCATCAGCAAAACCCGCAACCTTGATGCCGTTCTAGCAGCAGCTGTGGCCGATTTCTTTCATGACGCAACATATCTGGCTCAAGAGAACCTCGGCGCCTATCGCAACCGCCAGAAAATAGCGCCAGCACAAACAACCAGTCTAGCTGAAGCGATCATAGGTGTAGACCTTAACGCTTACCAAGTCACAGAGCTGTCGGCAAAGCTCAACAGGCTCCTAACGCAATCCAGACATATTCGACATCTCGGAGCTAATGCCTTGGAGCTATGCTACGTAGCCGATGGCACGACAGATGCATTCGTAGATATCCGAGGAAAACTTCGGACTACAGACATAGCTGCAGCATCATTTATCATCAATGAAGCAGGGGCCACCATAACCACACCTCGAAACACAGCTCTGAAAAATCCCCTAAGCCCAGCCGAAAAAGTAGCTTTCATCGCCACTGGAAACATCAGTCTTCACCAAACTATACTTGAAGCCCTGAAAAAGGCATAATTCTATGCTGACACCAGTAAAGGATTTTCCAGCTCTCCTCCATAAACAAAAGCAGGAAAGAACCCTTATCATTGCAGATCTTCACCTCGGCTGGGAAATTAACCTCATAAGGAAGGGCATCCACGTACCCTCCCAAATGCCAAAAATCCGCCGAAAACTTCTTCAGCTAACAAGCGTGACAAAGCCGACCTCTCTTGTAATCCTAGGAGATGTAAAACACACTATAGCGAAAGCAGAACCCGGCGAGTGGAGAGACATACCAGAGTTTTTCGAAACCATAAATGCAAAAATCAGCAACATTCAAGTCATCCGCGGAAACCACGATGGAAATCTCGAGCCCCTCCTTTCCCCAAATATACAGCTACATCCGTCAACAGGCATACCCTTGAACAACGCAGGTTTATTCCATGGGCATACGTGGCCATCAAAGAAACTGCTAAAATGCAACACTCTCGTGATGGGACACGCCCACCCTACAGTTGCTTTCCGTGATTCCCTTGGATTTCGGATAACAGTGCCCGTTTGGGTAAAAGCAGAATGCAATACTGAAAAACTAGTTTCTGCATATTTAAAAGGCAAACATATCAGAACGAACAAAATGTCCACGACAGCGATCAAGAAACACCTTGTTACAGGTCCAATGATCAAGCAGTTGCTCATAATGCCATGTTTCAACGACTTTCTTGGAGGCCGCCCCATTAACAAAAAGGCCAAGCGCAAAAGGTACATTGGCCCAGTTCTCCGCTCTGAAGCTGTAAAGGTCGACAAAGCTGGGGTATACCTTCTTGATGGGACTTTTCTGGGAACAGTAGAGCAACTTAGGACTCTGAACCAGGAAGCTTAAAAGAAATTCTTATTAAATTCGTTCTCCAGTTTTAGAACGAGGTGAAATACCATTGTCTTGGGACGAGGATTTTGAAAGATGGTTCAGAAGGAAGATGCGGCGACCATTCTCCCGAGGATGGTTCTTCCAAGACATAGATGAAATGCTTCGCGACATCGAAGAAATGATGAACAAAGAACTCAAGGAGTTTACTTCTCGAATACCGAAAGACTACGTACGGGAGAGGAAACTGTCGAACGGAAGAAAAATCCGTGAATGGGGGCCATTCGTGTATGGTTATTCTATGACAATTGGTCCTGACGGAAAGCCCATGATAAGAGAGTTTGGAAACGTTCAACCCAGTAGACGCGGTCCAGAGATAAAACAGGAAAGGGAACCCCTCGTTGATGTAGTAGACACAGATAGTGAGGTAAAGGTTGTTGCAGAACTCCCAGGCGTCGATAAAAGAGATATAAAACTCCATGTTATGGAAGACAGGTTAACGATTTCCGTCGCTACACGTGACCGCAAGTACTACAAGGAAGTGAAGTTGCCGACCGAAGCAGAGCCTAAAGGGGCAAAGACATCATACAAGAACGGAGTACTAGAAGTAACGTTGAAGAAGGCTAAAAAACGCAAGCCAAAAGGAGAACCCCTAAGAATAGAGTAAGTATCAATTTCTCATCTTTCTCTTGAACCATCCTTTTATGCAATCTATATCAATACTTATCTGCGGCGAAGACGACTTGGCCAAAACCTCAGAGCTGGAAACGCTTGAACGAATCTGCAGAGAAGCAGCCGTGGAAAACAGGGTGAAAGATGATGACTTAGACAAGCTTTCAGCTGCTTTTGGTCAACGTTTCACAAAGGCGTTGAATGCAGTAGAGGACAAGCGTGTTAAAAAATATGTTTTCAAACCTAGCAACCGCGTTGTCTGGATTGTTGTAGGAAAAGGACGGGACTACCTAATAATGCCTGCCGCTGATTTTTGCACTTGTGACGACTTTTACTTCCGAGTTATGGATAGACAAGTACACTTATGTTACCACTTGATAGCTCAGAAGCTCGCAGAGACCTTGGAAAGCTACGTGTCATATGAAGAAAACGATGAACTCTATGATGCACTGATGAACGAATGGAAAAGAGCGATAGCTTAAATAGCCAATTCCATTTACTATGGAGAAGGTGCGGACTCGTTGGGCATAGAAGAGTTCTTTCAGACATTAACATATA
Organism: uncultured Candidatus Bathyarchaeia archaeon; assembly: GCA_964348215.1. Classification (GTDB taxonomy): domain Archaea; phylum Thermoproteota; class Bathyarchaeia; order Bathyarchaeales; family SOJC01; genus CAYGBS01. The sequence goes on along the minus strand of CAYGBS010000003.1, from coordinate 30,652 downwards.
TTCTGATGGTAACAGCGTTTATTGCGCTGGTGATAATCTTTCTTCAACTACTTCGAGGACGAGAAGAGAAAACTCAATAATGAAGATTTCTAGTAATATCATTCTCTGTCGACTCTACTCGACGACGCATCAAAAGGAATGAAACTAAACAAAAGACTGTAAAAACCGCGGCAAGAAGGATGAGGGAGGGGCCATGACGCCCACTGCCAATTATGATAGGAATAGGGCCGACTATTATTATTCCACCTGTGCTAGCTGTGTTATCTGAGACAAGAGAAGCCATCATCAATAGAATCACTCCAGCAAGTATCAGGGAGACCCCGATTAAAAATAGTATAAACCCAATTCGTTGAAATCTCGACAACGCACAAAACCTCCTTATGAGTAATGAAACACGATACTAACAAGAATGACGAGAACCAGCAAAACAATAGCTAAAGTCAGAAGCACTTTTACAGATTCCCTGTCAGTTCCAAAAACTATGGGGAAGAGCCCAATTACCACCACACCTCCACCTCTAACCTTCTGCTCATTTCTCGCAGAAGAAAAAAGCAGAATGACAATTGCTACAAAAATCGTTATTAAACCAGCTAGGACTAGCCAAAATCCCAGCCTTGTCAAGGACCCAAAGTCGATCATCGAACTCATTATTCCTATTGATGAAAGGACTAAAATAGGTTTGTTGCAAACCTTTCTTTGCTCGCTTCAGCTACAGGGTCGAAAATGAGCGAAGAAGAAATAGTTCAGCGCATCCTTTCTCATCAGGATAGTATGACTCGCAAAGAGATAGCGAAAGCTATAGAAGAAAAGAAGGCAGCCAGTGGAGGCTTCTTGACAAGTGAGGCCGCCGCACGACTGGTTGCCGTAGAGCTGGGAGTGAAAGTTGAACTAGAAGAGTTGCTTCCGAAGGCTTACATAAGTCAGCTGGTTGCTGGGTTAAATGACGCTACTGTTTCTGGCCGTGTGTTGCTTGTTACTACGCCTCAACAGTTTTCACGACCTAGGGGAAACGGGCAGGTAGCTAGGTTATTAATTGCAGACAAAACGGGCTCTATTGGAGTTGTTCTATGGGATGACAAAGCAGAGTTCACTAGGAAAATTCATCTTAGGCAGATAGTGAAAGCGTTGCACGGCTATGTTCGACGGTCTAGAGATGGCGAGATAGAACTTCATATTGGCCAAAGAGGTGACGTTCGGATTATAGCTTCTGACATGGAGGAGAGCGACTTTCCTCGAATCGAAGAGCTCTGCGAGAAGATCGGCAATATAGACGAAAGACACAGAAGGGTAAACATTCAAGGATTGATCAAAGCAGTATATTCTACGTCTACATTTCAGCGACGTAACGGAACACAAGGCAAAGTCATGCGAATAATAGTGGAAGACGAAAATGGACGAATCCCTGTTGTATTTTGGAATGAAAAGGCAGATGATATGGCTAATGCAAAAGAGGGAGTCGAAGTTTTGGTGATGAATGCAAAAGTGAAGAAGAATCGTCGGGATAGACGGTTGGAATTGCATGTGGATTATTTTGCCAATGTAGAGGTTCAAAAACCCTGTGAAAGTTTTCTACGCATAAAAGATTTGAAGAAGGGAATGAGGATAAATCTTGTTGAAGGAAAGGTTGCGACAAAACCTGTGCTAAAAGAGGTTACCACTAGGAGGGGTGAAAAAGTTGTTGTCGCTTCCTTTAAGTTAGCGGATGACACCGGGGAGGCCTTGGTGTCAGCTTGGAGAAAGCATGCTTCGAAAGTTGAAGGTTTGGATGTGGGTGCTAAGGTCAAGTTGAGAGAGGTTTTTGTTCTAAAAGCATCGGGGGATCAGCTTGAGATCGCGACCCGTACTTCAAGTATAATAGAAACGGAATAACGCGTTGAAGCGATTTGTTCTAGAGTCGTAACAGGTGTTGGAGTGATAATGAGTGAAATGAGGCCAAGCATGACGGAATACTACATCTAGCGATGTTGGTTTTTCATTTTGTTCAAAGGCACAACTAAGTTTGCCTTATGTAGCGTTGAAGAATCATGAAGTAGGCCAAGCATGGAAACAGCATCACTCAAGTGTTTGTCAGCACAACACTTATCTCAAAACGCCATGCACAGTATAGCTCTCTCCTAGAGTTGGTAAGTTGACATGGAAACAAGCCAGATTTCTCTCCCCGTTGATGACCTGCCCAAAGCGTGGTACAATATCGCGCCTGATCTGCCAGACCCCTTGCCTCCCCCTAAAGAGCCTGAAAATGGCCCTTCTCGAATGAAGTTTTTAGAGAAGACGATGATTCATGAATGTTTGGAGCAGGAAGCCTCCACGAATCGATGGATATCTATACCTGAGAAGGTTAGAGAGTTATATATTCAAGCTGGCCGACCGAGGCCTTTGTATAGAGCAAGAAGACTGGAAAAGCATCTCGGCGTGAAGAAGGTAAAGTTATACTATAAACGTGAGGACTTGTCGCCTACCGGCTCACATAAAGTGAATACAGCTTTGGCTCAGGCTTTCTTTGCAGCGAAGGAAGGAAAAAAAATGTTGGTGACAGAGACTGGAGCAGGCCAATGGGGAAGTGCATTGTCTTACGCAGCGACGCTGATGAATCTAGATTGCGTTGTCTTCTGGGTCAGAGCAGTCTATAACTGGAAAACTGATCGTAGGACCTTTATGAGATTGCTGGGAGCGACAGTTCATGCATCACCTAGTGATGAGACTAGTGTGGGGAGTGAGCTACTGGCTGAGGATTCAACACACCTAGGCTCACTGGGGATTGCAGTTTCCGAAGGGTTGGAATATGCAGGAGAGCATGAGGGATGTGTTTATTGCCTGGGGTCGGTGTTGAATCACGTTCTCGTCCATCAATCGGTTATTGGGTTAGAGACGATGGAACAATTCAGGCTTGTCGAAGATGAACCTGACCTAGTGGTTGGGTGTTTGGGCGGTGGGTCGAATTTTGGTGGAATTGCGTTGCCTTATGCAGGGGAGGTGCTGCAGGGTAAGCGAGAGTGTGAGTTTCTGGCGGCCCAGTCTGAGGCTGCTCCTAACCTCGTCAAAGGCCAGTACAGATATGACTTTGGAGATGTGGCTGAGCAAACGCCGTTATTGAAGATGTTTACATTGGGACATCGAGTGAAGATGAAGCCAATCCGAGCGGATGGGTTGCGATATCATGCTGCTGCACCATTAGTTAGTGCATTGCGAGATAGGGATATCGTCAAGGCCGTCGCTTATCCTGTGGATGAAAGGATGGTTTTTGAAGCAGCTAGCACGTTTTTTCAAAGTGAGGGATGGTTGATTGCGCCGGAGTCGGCATATGCCGTGAAGGCTAGCATCGACGAAGCTTTGGAAGCTGAGAAAGCAGGTGTAGAGAAGGTGATTTTGATGAATATTAGTGGACATGGCTTCTTGGATTTGGAAGCGTACCGGGACAAGTTGAATATTGACTAGCCTGTTACTGTTAGTTAGTCATTTTTTCGGAGAAGCTATGTTTTCCAAGTCTTCTTCGCCTTCTGCATATCCTGAGGCAAGTAAGACATCGTTTTCTTTTATAACCGCGTTAGGTTTTGGAAGTATCCACCTGTTGTCTCTTCTTATGGATAAGATCCACATCCCAGTTTCTTCGTGGATTTGAGCTTCTCGGAGAGTTTTGTCTACCAATGTGGAGTCTGCGGATACTTGGACTCGTACAACTGTTTCTTCTGCTTCTTCGATTGCAAGCTTCAAGATAGGGTGGGGTTCTAGTCCTCTCAGAACTACTTCTGCGATTTCAGCTCCAGCGTCAGCTATTTGTTCTGTGGTGACCCCAAGTCGGATTAATCCTAGGAAGTCCCTTGATTCTTTTGGTTTGAAGCCGCTTGAGAGTACAAGTTGCTCAAATTCTGTGTGAAGCTCATCCATGTGTTCTTCCAGGGCTTGGACTTCTTCGGCTATGTGGAGGCTATTCAGTAAGAGAGAAGAGTATGCCAAGTCAACCATTAACTCAGACGTGTTCTTTAAATCCACAAGCTTGTCAACTATCACTTGGAACTGTTTTCTCTTTTTTGCCAATGTTATTCCTCCAACGTTCTAATTGTTCCTTCGGCAAGCTCTTTCAGTTCATTGACGCCATGGGGAGCCCCTCGGGCAATCAAAATGTCGCCTTTTTCAAGCTTTTCTGCTTCTTTTGGGTTTATTATCCATTCTTTGTTTCTTCTGATGGCTATAATGTCTACTCCGATTCTTGCTGCTAATTCCAGATCACCAAGCAAATTTCCAACTAAGATTGATTTCGGGTTCGTCTCCACGCGAACAAGGTGTTCCTCTACTTTCTCAAAGGCTCGACGGACAATGGGGTGTATGCCTATATTTTGGATTACTATGGTGGCTATATCCGCAGCTGCGTCCGAAATCTTGTCTGCAGCAGAAGCTACTGCAGAAACGCCTACGAGACGTTCAGCATCCTGAGCATCTCTGACTGCAATCATAACATTCATATCTAAAAGATACGCAAGCGTGTCTACACGTTCCTCAAGTTCCAAAACTTCCTCTGCCAATGCCTTGTTGTCGAAAAGTGCAGCAGAGTACGCCAAATCAATCATCAACTCGGATAGATCTTTGATTTCGACAAGTAAGTCCCTAACTGACAAAGGTTTGTACTCAATTTTCTCCAACTTCACCATGTGATGAGGAACACTCCAGTGTGAAGCAAGCTACTGCAATAAACATGATATGAGAGATAGATAATTTTTGCTGCTCTCAAACCCCGCCTAGGAAGCTCAACATCGCTAACAATGAAACAGTTGTTACAGTATCAGCCAACGAGCTTTCAACAGGAATGACGAAATTGTCTGGGTCAAGACCTCTATGAAAGGTGATGATAGCAACGCTGAAAGATATGCAGATCATAAAGCTTACAGCAAGTATGTTTGTACCCAGAAGCACACCGATAAATCTCAAAGTTTCAGATAAGCTTATAGGGACTTTATATAGAGAAGAGATGAACGCATATAGCGCATACATTACTATTGAAGCAAGCCACACCCCCGCTATCTGATTTCTGTGATGTTTTATTGATCTTAAAGAGGGTCGAAGCGTGCCTAGAGCAAGCTTTGTTGTAGCCGTCGATCCCACTATAGCCCCAACATCTCCTATAGTATCTATGAGAGCAGGATAGATAGCATAAATCTCTGGTTTATGACCCACAACTTCGCTGATTCTAGAAAGCACCCAGCCTGTGATGTTTACTGTTAGTGCCACTAAGAATAACATGTACGTAGATTCTCTAATAGTCCGTGTAAAATCTGCTTCTTTTCTATTCTTGTATGAAATGATTAAAACAATAACCATGAAAACGATGCAAACCGTCAAAACAACTATCCAGCCTCCGTGCTTAAGAAAAAGCACATTCAGTACTGTGGTATAGCATAAAGTGACTAAAATATCAGCCATAGTTGACTCGATAGGATAGACGATGATGTCGGGGTCCAAACCCCTCTTAAAGGAAGAAAAAGCAATAGCTATCGTCAATGGAGATATTGCAACAATCGACATGCCCATTGTCGCGATCAGGGTGCCGAAGATAGGTAACGCGCTTGAAACGCTTAATCCCAGAAGAGCTACACCGAAAAGCATCGCAAGAGATCCTAGAAAGATACTGCTTTCAAAGGTTAAAACTACAATGGAAGCCCACAGCGCGCAAAACCTCTTTGTTCTCTCTCCAAATAGACTCGTCTGGATGGTACCTAAGTGTAAACCAGTGCTCAAGTGTCCAGAGAAGAGTCCCCCTATAACGCCCCTTATGCTTAGAACGCCTGGGTAAAGGGCGATCATCCAAGGTTCACGAGAGAAAATGCCTAAAGAAGCAGCCACCATTGCGCCTGCAAGGATGCCGCCTAGATTGAAAAGGAGGGACAGCAGTGACTGTTTGGTTGTTTTGGCGAGGCTAAGTTGCTGAATGGAATCTTCACCCACATTGTGCCCCTCTCTTCGTTTTTGCGTTCCGAATCGCCATCACTTTCATCTTCCAAACATATACATCTCCAAGCCAGAGCGGCGTCATACTGCCGAATATTTCGCCAGTCTTGCAACCTTGGCACCATTTTGTCTCCTCGAGCTGGTGAGATTAGACATTACTGTTTATATGCCTTTCCAGAACAAGATAGAATAAAGATTGTTCAGCCTTGTTTTTCCACTTGCCTGATTGCGTCTTCTAAGATGTCTAGCCCCGCGTCTACAAGCCCCCGCGTTATAGTGAGCGGTGGAACTATCCGTATTGTCGACATGCCGCAGGTTATCACTGCTACGCCGCGCTTCCAGCTTCTGGTCATAATGTCTGTTGCCTTCTTCGGAGCAGGCTTTTTGGTAGCCTTATCTTCAACGAGTTCCACTCCTATCATTAGGCCCTTTCCTCGCACGTCACCTACAATCTCGCTTTCTTCCTTGAGCTCCTCAAGTCTTTTCATGATGTAAAGCCCCTGTTTGGTCGCGTTCTCTCGCATTCCATCATTCTGAATTGCGTCGATAACTGCAGAGGCAGCGGCGCATGATACCGGATTGCCGCCAAAGGTACTTGCATGGGAACCCCCCTCCCAGTCCATTATTGAGGCTTTGGCAACCATGGCGCCAAGAGGCAATCCCGCCGCAATCGACTTAGCAATGCACATTATGTCTGGTTTAACACCCCAATGTTCAATGGCAAACCATTTACCGGTTCTCCCCATTCCTGCCTGCACCTCATCGTCCATCATCAGAATGCCATACTTATCCGCCAACTTTTTCAGCCTCTGGAAGTATTCAGGGGGAGGCACAATGTATCCTCCCTCGCCTTGAATTGGTTCAAAAACGAAGGCGGCAACTTCTTCGGGTGGAATGTACTTTTGCAGTACATATTCATCTATGAAGTCTACACACCAATAGCGACAGTCTGGATAGGTAAGTTTGAAGGGGCAACGATAACAATAACTATATGGTACATGGGTAACACCTGGCACTAAAGGAAAGAAGTAACGTCTCTGAACGGGTTTGCTTGCTGTAAAAGACATCCCGCCAAAAGTTCTCCCGTGGAACCCACTTATGAAACCTATGTATCGTTGCTTTCGCGTATGCCACCTTGCAAGTTTCGCCGCTGCCTCAACTGCCTCTGCACCACTATTCCCGAAGAAAACCTTCTTTTCCCAAGCCCCAGGAGTTATCCCAACCAGCTTCTCAGCTACTTCTACTACTTCACGATACATGAAGTCAGTAACAGAATAATGCAGAAAACGATCTAATTGGCCCTTTATTGCTTCTATGACCTTTGGGTGGCTGTGACCTACATTTACACAGACAAGACCAGAGTTGAAGTCAATATATTCATTCCCATCCACATCACGAATGATACAATCTTTTCCACTTTGTATCGCAAGAGGATACCACCTAACAAACGACTGGGAAATCACTCTTTCGTCCCGTTTCGCAAGTTCCCGTGCCTGCGGTCCAGGCGGAGTAACAATGATTTTCGGGTAATCTGCCATACTGTTTCACCTTTTCTTGAAGACTATTCAATAGTAGAAAACCGATTTTTATAGCTATCTGTTAGAGAGCGTAATGGAAAAAGGTGTGGGTCAGGTCCTTTATCTGTCGTTCGGGGACCCGAAACCCGACTTTAGGGACTTTGGACAGAGGGAACCCTTTTTCAGGTCTATGGCCGAGCCATAGTTATCTCGATGGTTGAGACGTTGCTCTTTCTTCCCTCTTCTCTTTGTACCTCTTCGGTG
>CAYGBS010000003.1:18022-22919 GCA_964348215.1 uncultured Candidatus Bathyarchaeia archaeon | reverse complement strand
TACGAAGGCGCGTCGCAGAAGTTCGACAGTGTCGACGGCTCTGGTGATTGCCCGGCCTCTGGCTTTGACGCATATGTTTTTCTCGCCTGAGTTGAAGAAGGTCAGGCAGGCAACCACGTAGTTCATCACGGGTTTTCGGCCGATGAGGACAACGTTTTCGCTCGTCTTTACCGCCTCTTTAGGTTTCGCTTTCTTTTCTGCTTCTTTTGGCTTTGTAGGTTTTTCTTCTTGTGTCACGTTTTCTCCTCCTCAAATTGCTTGAGGACCATGATGGCATATGATTGCGTCTGTACTCAAGATGTTGAAATGTGCTCTATAAAAATCGTTTGGGGTCTCTTATAGTTTTCCCACGTCACAATTGTAACAGACAAACCATCTTATTCTTACTTGCATCTTTCAGCGTTTAACGTGTCCCATGCCCCTTTCAAAAGCCTTTGTATTCACTTCGAGAAATTCAATCTTTTTTTCGAAGAACTCCTTTAAGCCTCGTAAAATGCTATGCTTAGAGACAACAGCAGACCGCGCTACATAAGCTCCAAGCATCACCATGTTTGCTGTTCTTTTTTCACCAACCTCCATAGCGATGTCATTTGCAGGCACACGCATTACCTCGATGTCTTTTCTTGAGGGCTGATGTGTGATTAAGGAACTGTTTAGAAGAAGGAGGCCTTGAGCTTGCAGTCGTGGTTCGAAAGCTTTCAAAGAAGGGTTATTCATAATTATCAATGCTTGCGGCGAAGTTATGACTGGCGATCCTATCTCTCCGTCTGATATGACGACTGTGCAGTTGGCGGTTCCCCCCCGCATCTCAGGACCGTAAGAAGGTATCCAAGTAACATGCTTTCCAGTTTTCATGGCGCTATATGCTAAGAGCTTTCCGATGAACATCAATCCTTGACCGCCGAAGCCTGCCATTATAACATTAGCATAGAGCAGTTTTTGATTTTTCCTATGCATATATCATCTCTCTTTTGGAACTTTAAATTCTCCTAACGGGTAGTAAGGCACCATCTTATCCTCAACCCACTTTGTGGATTCTGCCGGCGTCATATGCCAATCAGTTGGACACTGCGATAGGACTTCCACCATTGAATAACCTAAACCCTTTATTTGGGTTTCAAACGCCTTCCTTATAGCCTTCTTAGCTTGAATAATATGCTTTGGACTGGCCACGCTTACCCTTGCGATATATGCTGCGCCATCCAGCGTTGCAAGCAGTTCAGCCATCCTAATCGGAAAGCCAGCCTTCTCTGGATCCCGTCCAAAAGGGGAAGTCGTGGTTTTCTGGCCGATGAGTGTTGTAGGCGCCATTTGCCCCCCAGTCATGCCGTAGATTGCGTTGTTGATGAAGACTGTTGTTATTTTTTCTCCACGAGCGGCTACGTGGACCGCTTCTGCAGTTCCGATAGATGCAAAGTCACCGTCACCTTGGTATGTAAACACAACTAGTTTCGGATGGACTCTCTTACAGCCAGTTGCAACTGCAGGCGCACGGCCGTGGGCTGCTTCATACATGTCAATGTCCAGATAATTGTAGAGAAGTACTGCACAGCCCACTGGTGCAACTCCGATAGTTTCTTCCCTGATCTCTAGCTCGTCTATTACCTCTGCCACAAGACGACCCGCGATTCCATGTCCACAGCCAGGACAGTAATGTGTCGCCACTGGACGTAGCGTCTTCGGACGCCCAAAGACCTTTTCAAGTTCTACCTGCATTTTTACCTTATATCCTTCACGAGTTTTTCTGTTTCGACAACTATGTCGTCATAACTAGGCACTACGCCTCCAGCTCGTCCGTAGAAGCGAATATGGGCTTTACCGCAAATGCCTAGTTTAACGTCCTCTACCATTTGCCCAAGACTCATTTCAACGACCAAAAACCTGCGCACTTTTTCAGCCAACTTTTCAAAAGTCTCGAAAGGGAACGGAAAAACAGTAATAGGCCTGACCATTCCCACTTTGATGCCTTTTTCACGTAAAACTTTGATTGCAGTTTTCGCAATTCTGGCAACCGTCCCATACGCTGCAATTATAACTTCAGCATCATCAGTTTGATAGGTTGCCACGCGCACCTCATTCTTGATCATTCTCTGAATCTTGCGGTTGATTTCCAGATTATGCTTTTCAAGGGCTGAGGGGTCAAGGTATAAGCTTTTAACCAGATTTGGAGGACGTCCTTTAGCTCCTGTAAGAGCCCACTTCTTTGGAGGAAGCTTTGGCGGTGGAGTTCTTTCGAATTCAACAGGCTCCATCATTTGACCCATGTAACCGTCTCCCAAAATCATCACGGGATTCCGATACTTATCAGCAAGGTCGAAAGCTTCCATCGTAAGCGAAACAGCCTCTTGCACCGTGTGAGGTGCTAACACAAGCAGATGATAGTCACCATGCCCTCCCCCTTTCGTGGCCTGAAAGTAGTCGGACTGAGAAGGTTGAATGCCGCCCAGCCCTGGACCTCCACGCATGATATTCACTATTACGCAGGGAAGTTGAGCGCCAGCTATATACGAGATTCCTTCCTGCATCAGGCTGATTCCAGGACTAGAAGAAGAAGTCATCACTCTAGCGCTGGCGCCTGCAGCCCCGAAAAGCATGTTTATGGCAGCTACCTCGCTTTCTGCCTGAAGGTAGACGCCTCCAGCTTCGGGAAGTCGTTTCGACATGTATTCGGGAATCTCGCTTTGCGGAGTGATAGGATATCCAAAGAAAAATCGGCAACCAGCTTGAATTGCAGCTTCTGCAATCGCCTCGTTTCCGGTCATAAACCTTTTTTCCATCACTTGTCTCCTCCAACCTTTCTTTTTTCACTATAAACCTCTATAGCGACATCAGGACATGTAATGGCGCATAAAGTGCAACCAGTGCATTTTCCTTCGCGATCGACAAACTCAGCTGAATAATATCCCTTAGGGTTAATTCGCTCGGAGATGCGGATAAGGTGAAGTGGGCAAGCATGAACGCAGAGAGCGCAGCCCTTGCACCCGTTTTCATCGATTACGATCTTACCCATCCTCTGCACCTTTTTGTCATACACTTTGCGAGCAGCAGTTCTCATTCATCATAGGCACCATTAGAGAGGTAACAAATACCATAGGGAAAGGGAAAAGTGTTTCGCAAAAACGTAAAGAAACTGGCACCGTCAAAGCACCCGCAGCAAAATTGTGCTCCACACTTCAGAAGGCATCCAGGTAATCCCTGACGTTAAGCAACTTATCACCATCTGCAAAGTTGGGGAAACGTGTATATTTAACGAAACAAATGTAGAATGACCGGTTCCGAGGAACATCAAATGTCACAGTTAGAAGAAATACGATGGCATGGTAGAGGCGGACAAGGAGCATGGACAGCCAGTGAACTCCTAGCGAAAGCTGCCATTCTCGAGGGAAAACATGTCCAGTCATTCCCCGAGTTCGGCCCAGAACGCATGGGCGCCCCCCTAGCAGCCTACACACGAATAAGCAACGAACCCATAAAACTCCACTGCTCCATCTACACCCCGAATGTAGCGGTGGTACTTGACCCGACCCTTCTGAAAACAGTAAAAGTGACCGACGGACTCACTGAAAAAGGGATACTGATCGTTAATACTCAGGAAAACCCTGTAATGCTGAGAGAGAAACTGAGCATCACATCACAAGAAGTTTGGACCGTTCCAGCCACAGACATCGCCATCAGAATCCTAAACGTTCCAATCACAAACACAGCCATGCTTGGAGCTGCAACCCGAGCAGCCTCCCTAGTAAGCTTGGAAAGCATTGAAAAGGTGGTCAAAGAGCGCTTCCGACAGGAACTAGCAGAAAGAAACATCGCTGTGATAAGAGAAGCATACCAGGAGGCGAAACCTGCGTGAGCCAGAAACAGAAGAAATGGAAAGATATCCCCATCGCTGGAGTCTGCTGGAAGCCAGCAACAGACTATTCCACAGGCGACTGGAGAACCTTCAAACCAGTCCTTGACCCTGAGAAATGCAGCAAATGTCTGCTATGTCCCATGATTTGCCCAGATGGAGCCATAACATGGAATCAAACAATGGAGGCCATCGAGTTCGCCTACGATTTCTGCAAAGGATGCGGCATATGCGCCAACGAATGCCCTGCTAATGCCATAGAAATGATTAGAGAAGAGGAGGAATGAAAATGGCAACTACCCAGCAAAAGGTTCTAGCCTTAAATGGTGACGAAGCAGTTGCTCTAGCCGTTAAACAATCCGATGTCGACGTAGTAGCAGCATACCCCATAACTCCCCAGACAATCATAGTGGAAAAGTTCAGTGAATATGTTGCAGATGGAGAGGTGGACACTGAGTTTGTATGCACCGAATCAGAACATAGCGCCCTCAGTGCATGCCTAGCTGCATCTGCCACTGGAGCAAGAACCTTTACTGCCTCAGCTTCAGCTGGACTTGCTCTGATGCATGAAATACTTTATGTAACGTCAGGCTGCAGGGCACCAGTAGTAATGGCGATTGCAAACAGAGCTTTGTCGGCGCCGATAAACATACACTGTGACCACTCCGACAGCATGGCGGAGAGAGACAGTTGTTGGATACAGATCTATGTTGAAAACTCGCAGGAAGCCTATGACTCGATTCTCCAAGCCTTCCGAATAGCTGAACACATTGACGTACTTCTTCCAATCATGGTGTGTCTTGACGCTTTCTTCCTAAGTCACACTCTTGAGAATGTAAACGTGCTGAAGGACGAGACTGTGCGAGAGTTTGTTGGCATAAGAGAAGTTCCCCTCGTAGTTAGTCCTGAAGGGAAAAGAGTTCCTCTAAGATTAGATCCCAAAAACCCATTGACCCTGGGACCCTTGGATCTTCACGATTACTATTTTGAGCATAAGAGGCAGCAAGAGGAAGCAATGCAAAAGGCACCGCAGATTATCACGAAGATTCA
>CAYGBS010000003.1:12013-17958 GCA_964348215.1 uncultured Candidatus Bathyarchaeia archaeon | reverse complement strand
TGAGGATGCTGAAATTGCAGCGGTTTGCGTTGGTTCAACTGCAGGCACCGCCAAGACTGTTGTTGATCAGCTTCGCACCGAAGGCGTAAAGGCTGGACTTCTGCGCCTTCGCACGTTTAGACCGTTCCCAGTAATTGACATCCAGCAAGCGTTGGAAAATGTAGAGGCTGTAGCCGTGATGGACCGAAGCAACAGCTTCGGTGGATATGGAGGCCCGATTTTTCATGAGGTCAGGCATGCACTTTACGACATTCAGCCGCATCCCAAAGTTGTAAATTACATATATGGTCTTGGAGGAAGAGATATGCCTCAAACGATAATCAAAGGCGTTTACGAAGACTTGCAGGATATCCTCGAAACCGGGAAGGTAAGAGAATATGTGGAGTTTGCCGGTGTTCGTGAGTAGGAGGGGCTAAAAGTGGCAACAACTTGGAGATTCACTGCAAAGGAAATCGTGGAAAAACCAGATCTCTTCACAGCAGGACATCGTGCATGTGCAGGATGTGGACCTGCTATTGCCTTTCGTCAGGTAATGAAAGCCACACGAGGCCCAACAATAGTCACGAACGCAACAGGATGCATGGAAGTCGTCTCAACAATTTATCCCTACACGGCGTGGAAAGTACCGTGGATTCACACCGCCTTCGAAAACGCAGCAGCCAACGCATCTGGGATCGAAGCCGCTGTAAAAGCCATGAAAAGAAAGGGACGACTTCACGAGAATGTTGACGTGATAGCCTTTGCTGGTGACGGAGGCACTTTCGACATCGGACTTCAAGCGCTATCTGGAGCGGCAGAGCGAGGCCATGATTTTCTTTCCCATCCTGATCGGCATCTTTGAGGCGACCCTGATTTTCTATATGTTCTATACGACAACGAAGCCTATATGAATACGGGCATACAACGAAGTGGAGGTACGCCCCATGGCGCCTCAACCACTACATCACCCGCAGGCAAAGTGATTCCCGGAAAGCCTCAATTCAAGAAGCCTATAGCAGACATTATGGTGGCTCATGAAATCCCCTATGCTGCAACAGCCTCAATTGCTTATTGGCAGGACGTGCTGATAAAAACGCGAAGAGGCTTAGAAGCAGAAGGGCCAGCCTTTCTGCACATCTTTGCCCCTTGCCCCCGAGGTTGGCGTTATGACACGAAGAAAACAATAGATATTGCCCGTTCGGCTGTTGAAACTTGCATGTTTCCGCTGTGGGAAGCATTGAATGGAGAATATCGTCTGTCTCCTCAAAGCAAAATTGTGGCTCTAAAGTCGGAACGCAAAAAGCCTGTCAAGGAGTATTTGAAGCCACAACGCCGTTTTGGACACTTGTTCAAGCCTGAATTTGAACATGTCATAAGCGAAATTCAGAAGATGACTGACAAACGTTGGAACAAGTTGCTCGAAAAGTGCAACATGACATAAAAAAGACTAGAAAGCGATAAGCAATCCTAACAAAAGCAAACCAGTGGACGTGAATAATGGAATTGCTGTTTTCCTAGCGCGCTTTAATGCTTTATCTGCCAGAAGCGACATCATGCTTATTTGTTTTTCGCCAATTACTCTTACATTGGCAATCCTATCACTCCGCCAGGCAGCCGCCGCAGGCTTCATGTTGTTTAGCGCTTCTCTGGTCGCACGCTTTACGTGTCTGATCAACTTTTCATGAGGTATGGCCTCACCTACAGGATAGTATCCCCTGGTAGTTTTCACAATGCCATTTACAGCATGCGTGTCAGTTGTAAGAACCTCGCCCGCATCAACACCTAACTCTCTCAAAGCAACAAGAATCTTCTCTCTCAAACCAGAAACCATGTTGTTGCCATCAATAGTGATGTAAGCACAAGTTTGATTTCCAGCTTTGATGACTGAGGCGCAGATTCCGCCCGGCCCCATTCCATTCTCGAGGCTGAACTCTCTGGACAAGACTTTTGCTGCACCGACTTCAAAGGGAGAAGGCTTTTCTTTGGAAGCTGCTTCTAAAGCGTCTAAAGCAGCTCCCTTCAAAGACTCAACAGCCCTGCTTATATCAAAGGCGTTGTCTATGCTGTTATGAGCATTGATTATTATCACCTGTCCCAACCCAAGCCTAGACGCCCTTTCAAGAATGAGATCACCTACTTCTTGCGGAAAGTCCTCAGTTGTCTCAGGCGCCAACGTCAAAGTAAGAACCGCACAGCCTCCAAATATCTGGCAACTCGCGCTTGCAACATCACTTCGCATTCTAACAAACCTCGTAGCCTTAGAACTAAACTCCGCAAAGTCGGCAGAGTCCAGCATGGCGCCTAACACTTTTCGGTTCTGCTTCTGGGATGAAAGATCGAACTCGTGTCCAAACAGGCCGTGAGGAACCGCGACGATACTGCCCATCTTCTCCTCCAAGGCCTCCTGAATCATAAACGGAAGAAAGCTACTTCCAACGTTCCTGAAGGGCCCTGGGTGAAAAGATGACACAACAATCAGCGATTTGACACGTTTTTCTGCTTTGAAGGCGAGAAGGGAGAAATCGATATTCTTTTCCTTTCCAAACTTTTCGAAAATAGTTTCAACCGGGGCATTAAGGTCTTCCATCCAGTTGGCAAGAAAAGCCTTCAAAACTGTGGTCGTGGGCATTTGGAGAGTTTCAATACCGACTTTGTCTACGAAATGAATGAAGATTAATGCTGCAGTAATCGTTAGAGGAATAAGGAAGATGAAGATTGCGAATATTGTGGGGCCAAAAAGATAGCCCAAGGAATAAGGTACATAAAACATGGCTGGAAGACAAACTACAGGCTGCAAAAAAGATGCACCAACCACTCCCCAGAGAGACGCAAAGGAAGTTGACGAAAAAACAATAAGACGAAGAATGCAAACCGCGGCAAACCCGACAAGAAAAAGATCAACCCAGAAACGCCACGAAGCGAAAACGGAAGCCATTAGCGAGCCGATAAGAAGAAAGGCGAACCACAACAGTAGGGAAAAAATTGAAAGACCAGCGGAACGTCTCACGTTGTAGATCGGATCAGATTTGAGGAGAATTGATCTCAGGGCTAAATCGGAAATCGCTGAGCCCAAGAACACAAGTAGGCTAAACTGCAAGGCCAAAGTCAAAGCAGCGCGTGTAACCAAGAAAACCGTCATGCCCCCACCAATAACGCACAGCAAAAAAGTTAACAAGACAATTCTTCGATAAGACGGCAACACAAATAATGAGGAGTAATGCTTCACCGCCCTTTCAATTGAATATTCTAAACTGCTAGCAAAAGCCAATCAGACAGTTACCCCACATAGGTTCCATGAGTATCCTTTTCTAGGATATTAAGGTTAGCAAGTTTCAGAAAATCACACATATTAACATCTCTTGTAGAGACGAGATAAAGTTTTATCTTAGAACTGACATAATAAGCGGAGACTGTTTATGGCAGCTAACAGCATCCCACCGCCCTCAATCTTTCACATGCTGGAGAAAAATGTAGGTGAGAAGATACTGGTAATTTTGAATCAGGCCTACGGCTTTGAAGGAACTTTGGTAGCAGTGACACATGAACCTCAGGGAATCTGGCTCTCCAACGCTGAAGCCGTAATCTTCCGGGCAACCATTGCAAACCCCATACCACAAATCGCTGCCAGAGAGGAAAGAAGCGAGATATTCGTAAACTTAAACTCAGTTCAACGAATAGAAATTCTTCACGAAAGTTGAGAACAAAAGAAGGGTCTCTAGAAAAGCCCGCCGAGATAGTAAACCTGAGCTAACAAACATAAGACTATCAAGCCGATGGAAAAGACAATAATAAGTTCTGGCCTTATTTGGATACCTTTTGTCTCCTCCTCAAAAAATCTCAGCAAACCAGCGCTAGCAGCCGGCATTGGCGCCCCGCTTTCCCGCTTTTTCTTTCTGCTCATATAGCTAGGCTCCCCAAGTATCAGCTTATAATCATTGAAACCTCCGCTAATTAATGTTACGCGTTTACTCCAGTTCAAGCTCGGCCATCAAGCCTTTAGGGGGATATAAGAAAGTATGACTCTTCTCAGGCAAGAAGCCAACCGTAACTTCATCATCTGTCTTTAACCATTCTCCCCCCAGACTTGGCCTCACAACAACAATTGAATCGTCATTGGCTAAACGAATCTCGTAGCGTATGTCTGTTCCTTCAAATCGAACCTTCTCGACGACCCCACCTAACGCATTGACTAATCTCCTCTGTCCCTTAGCTATCTCAAAAGCTTCAGGTCGGATAGCTAAGACGACCCTTTCACCTTCTCGGGCCTCTTGGCTTTTCTCAGTTTTAACATACAAGTCACCACGTAAACTTACTTTAGCTAGGTTGCTTTCCACTTTAGTCACTCGCCCTTCGAGAAAGTTGGATTCCCCGATGAAGTTAGCCACAAAAATCTGTTGAGGTTTCATATACAACTCATACGGTGTGCCTACTTGAAGTATGCGGCCTTTTTTCATAACAGCTATTCTATCGGAAATCGCCATTGCTTCGGCTTGGTCGTGGGTCACATGAATAGCCGTCAATTCCAAGTCTTTCACAAGGCGCCTAATCTCGTATCTAAGCTCATTACGAATCTTAGCATCCAAAGCACCCAAGGGTTCATCTAGCAGTAGAAGCTTTGCGCCAGCGGCCAATGCTCGCGACAGAGCTACTCTTTGCATCATCCCTCCGCTCAACTCCTGCGGAACAGCATCGGCACGCTCATAAAGTCTAACCATTTCAAGCATTTCTCGACCGATTCTTTCCCGTTTCTTTTCTTCCCATGCCTTTACCGTTGGTCCGTAGGTCACGTTGTCCCACACATCCATGTTGGGAAATAATGCGTATTGCTGGAAAACGTATCCTATGTCCCGGTCTTCTGGAGGCAGATCAGAAACCAATTTCCCGCCAATATAGATTTCACCCTTGTCTGGTTCAACCAGACCGGCGATCATGCGCAGAGTTGTTGTTTTTCCACATCCGCTGGGTCCGACTAGCGAGAAGTATTCTTTGTCACGTATGTGAAGATCCACTTGGTCAACTGCCACAATGCGACCTTTGCCGAAGGTTTTGGTTAAATTCACTAGCTTAACATCTGGCATTTTAGTTCTCCTTGGCAGACTTGAATTTGTTAGAGTCCGGGATAATCATGCCTATCAATTTCATCTTCTCACAACCACTCTGAAGAGCAAGAGAAGCATCAAGGATATGGCGATCAGGTACGCAGAGGCGAACAGAGCGGCGGGTGTTGCAAGCGACTCCACCATGTTGACTACTAATGGAGGAACTGTAACGTCGCTTCCCATAACTAGGAACGTTGCACCAGTTTCACCTAAAGAACGCGTAAAAGAAAGGATTACTCCAGCGAGGATTCCCCGTTTTAACATGGGAAGGGAAACAGTTTCAATCGCATCATAAGGTGTGGCGCCTAAGGTACGAGCTACTCCCTCGTACGCCTGAATTCCAGACCCGTCATAAGCTGCTATTGTAGGCTCCATTACTACTGGTACAGAAAACACGATGTGAGTGAGGATTATGAGCCATATGCCTGGTGTAGCTAAATTCAAGCCGCTTGGTCCCCAGAGGACAAGAACCGAGAGTCCTAAGGCTGACGAGGGAACAATCAATGGGATTCGTAACAAATAGCGGAGGATTTTGCCAGATCTGTAGCGTTCAATCAGATACACTGATGGTATTGAAATGCAAGTAGCTATGTAAGTGGAGATTGCCGCCACAACAACAGAAGTCATCGTGGCCCTCATTAACGTGCCAAAATAGTTTGACGGCCCAAAGAGTTGGTAGAGAACGCTTCCTGTGAACTTGCCTGTATCTGGATCTGCAGACCAATAGATACCAACCGAAGTTAGCACTACAATTATGGGCAGAATAATTACCACAGCAATGGCGCTTAGGCTGAAAATGTCCCTCAACCAACGTGGTTTTCCTGAGAGAATTTTCTCCGTTTTTAGAATTCTATCTTCAAGCTTAAG
>CAYGBS010000003.1:0-12003 GCA_964348215.1 uncultured Candidatus Bathyarchaeia archaeon | reverse complement strand
CGGAGAGCTCCTCTTCTTTGCATGAACAAATCTACAAAGAGAATCGACGCAGTTGCCGCGATTATTAAAAGAAAACCGAGGAACGAAGCCGTCGCCAGTTTAAACTCGGATACCCATCGCACAATTGCCATTGGAGCAGTTGTATGAATGCCGGCAACAACTATAGTTGCACCGGTTTCGCCCAATGACCTTGCGAAGGCCAGAACACCGCCTGAGAAAAGTGCTGGAATAGAAAGCGGGAAGATAATTTTTCGGAAGGTTGTGAAGGCCGAAGCGCCTAAAGTTCGTGATGCTTGTTCAAATACAGGTTCCAGATCTTCAAGTTTACCTTGAAGTGTCCGAACTATGTAAGGGAAGGTTAGAGCAACATGTACTATCAACATTAAGAAGGGGACATTGAAGAAGGGGATCGCATAGGCCTCTTCAACGATCCCTCTACCTACTAAAGCGCCTAAGCCAGAAACTCCAGTCCACGTCAACAAAGTTGCTACGCCAAAACCAGATGTTGGAATAACCAGTGACAGTGTTACTATGTCCTCCAGAAAGGATTTTCCAAAGAACTGTTTACGCGCCAAGAAATATGCTAGAGGTATGCCGAAAAGAAAATCCAAAATGACTGCAAGAAAAGAGAGACGAAAAGAGAAGCCTAGATATCTCAGAATTTGTTGCCAGTTTGTGTCTCCAATGAGGGGGTTAGCAAAGACATCTATGTAAACTTCATTCCATCGGGTGAGTGTAAATGAAATCAGGTAGAAAGTTGGTAGTAGCACGAAGACGCTTATGCTGGCTAGAACTGTGAACACGAGTGTTTTAGCTATAAGTTTTCTGTTACTAGGGAACTTCATTAGATTTGGGATGCTCCCATATGGCTCATATTCCTTGATTTTTCACTTTTACCCAAACGGTGAAAAGGGCTTCCAGAGCTTCTCCTGTTAATGGGTTCAGCTTTGGCACGTCTGTAATGTCGCCACGAACTCCGTTTTCCACATTAAATATGGTCGGGTCAAGAGGGACTTTGACGTTCGCTGGTCGAAACCCATATTGTTGTGCTTTCTGCTGATTGTCCTCTCTTAATAGGAACGAAAGATACTGTTGTGCGACTACTTCTTGCCAAGGTTCCACCCAAGGCGCATCAAGAATTACAAAAGGATGATCAGTGAAGAGCGTGCCATTTTCAGGATAGACCGCAACCAAACCTTCATCCCATTTCTTCTCAGCCTTTAAAGCATTGTCTAAAACCACATTTTCATAAACAACGAAGAAACTTATGGCAGAAGGCCCATTTTCAACTGCCCATCGGCCAAAGAAACCAGTGCTCTTTTGGTAATTCACAGCCTTTGATTCCAGAATGCTAACGAATTCTAGAACGGATTCATCTTTGAAATCATCAATACTGAGCCCCTCAGGTTTCTTCCGAGCTGCTTCCGCGAATTCAAGGGCGACCGCCATTGTGCCTCCATTGCTGTCTCTCGGGTCGGGGTGACCAAACTTGAAATCAGTAGTTTTCGCCAGTTCATATAAGTCTTTGAAACTAGTAATATTGCGTTGCTCAATGAGAGATTTCCATCCCGCAATGACAACAGGCGACAAAACAGTTCTGTTCCAACTGTCTGGAGCAATTTTTCCCTTGTTGCCTATCTTTTGCCACATTAGGTTTAAGTATGGTATCCATATGCTTGAAGCAGGACTCCAAGCAACCGGCTTAACGTTTCCCCAGAGAATCTGAATTACACTGTCATGCGTCCCGGTCACGGTAAGTTTAATGTGAATCCTCTCGCCGTATTGTTCAAAATACCAATGTTCAAAAAGAGGTGTGACCTCTTCTATCCAACTTTGCTTTTCACTGGTGTAAAGAATTTCAATCGCTTTCACTCCTAGACTTCCGAAAATCATTGAAATGACGGAAAACAAGAGGAAGCCGATCAATATGCCTATCAAGAAAAGAATGTAGCCTCGCCTTGGAAACAGTCGAAGCCTCCATTTTCTCTTCTCCAACATTGAACCCCCTAGACGACAAATGTGTATGATTCTTCTTAGAACTCTCTTGTAGCAGCGAGAATTCTTACATAGTCTGCAGTATCGTCACACGAATCAGCTACGTGTTCCATTTCCTCTGCAAGGTCCCGAAGAAAAAGCACCGTCGCAGCAGTCATATCGTCGGAATGTTGAAGAAGAAGTTCCTTTATCTTCTGATATTTTTCGTCAATCTCGCCCTCTATCTTGTCAATAGTTATCGCAAGTTTCTTGGCTTCTGAAGGTTTAGTTCCAAGTGCTTCGATTGCCCGTCGCAAGATCCTCGTGATGTCAACGAGTTTGGTTGCTATATCAGCTAAAGGACCCCAGAAAACCTTTGGAATCTTAGTTTTAAGCACTAGATTTAGGCTCCTTGCGGCGTCTTTAACGTGGTCGGCCATTTCGTCGAGTCTTTTGACGAGATGCATTATGTCTTCTCGGTCTTGGGGAGACAGTGTGTCTTTCGTTAGCTCTTCAAAAATGGTCCTTCGCAGTTCATCTATTTCATGTTCGATCTTCGATAAATGTCCAATACTAGATTTCGCTTCTCGCTGGTTATTATCTGCGGCTGCCGATACGGCCTTCTGTAAGTCGATGACCGTGTCTGTAGCTAAAATCATTTGCCTATCAGCAAGCTCGAGAACCCTTGATTTTCGCCTTCTCGCAAACCATTTCTCCATAATCGCACCTTTTCTCAAAGAAATGTCCTTCCATATATAAAAACTCTGCACGCTGCTAAGCGAAGAATAGCCGAAGAGATTAGACCTGCATGAACATACATTCATACGAAAGCACGAAGTCTTCACCAACAAGGAAGTCTTTGTGATTCTTCAAAGCTTTTATGTCACCGCGGAATTTCCATAAGAACAGAGGTTTGCATATTGCTTCCCCATGAATCATACAATCGAACGTTCAAGCTACTTCAAGATCATCACAAATGGTTTCAAGAAAGCATCCCACTTATAGCTAGTGAAAACATATCCAGCCCGGCTGTACGTGAAGTATTAGCGAGCGATTTCGGTCACAGATACGCTGAAGGATGGCCAGGTGAACGCGTCTACGCTGGATGCACTTACATAGATCAAGTTGAGCTAATGTGTATTGATTTGATGAAGAAGTTGTTCCACGCGGAGTTTGTTGATGCGCGTCCAATTTCAGGCGTAGTTGCGAATCTCGTTGTTTACACATCATTCACGAATCCTGGAGATGTCATGATGGCGTTGTCGATTCCGTGTGGAGGACATATTACAACGGGTAAGAAACGCTTAGGTGGCACTGCCGGTGCAGTCAGTGGACTAGATGTGCAATACCTAGCATTGGATTATGAAGAACTGAACATTGATGTGGAAAAGACAAAGCAACGGCTACGTAAACTAGTAGATCAAGGAAAGCCTCCTAAACTTGTAGTGTTCGGGGCAAGCGTGTTCCCTTTTCCCCACCCGGTTAATGAACTAGCTGAAACATTTCACAGTGTAGGCGCCACAGTAGGCTATGATGCTGCTCATGTAGCTGGTCTGATCGCCAGTGGAGTATTTCAAGACCCGCTGCGAGAAGGCGCTGATGTCGTCAGCCTAAGCACCCACAAAACTCTATTCGGTCCACAGCATGGCGGCATACTTTCATGGAAAAAACACGCAGACACCATAAAAAGAGCCACATTTCCAGGAATGGTTAGCAATCACCATCTACATGCCTTGGCAGGCGTCACTGTAGCGTGTGCCGAGATGTTAGAGTTTGGCAAGGACTATTCGCTGCAGGTTGTCAAGAATGCAAAGGCGTTAGCGCAAGCTCTGTATGAACGCGGGCTAAAAGTGTTAGCGGAGCATAAAGGCTTCACCGAATCGCATGTCATTCTCGTTGACATCACGCAGCAAGGTGATGGCGGCACAATAGAAGAAATGTTGGAAAGGGCAAACATAATCATCAATCGTAACCTATTACCCTGGGACATCAAAGAAGGACGCCACTTCATGCATCCCGGTGGGATTAGGCTGGGCACTTCCGAAATCACACGTCTTGGCATGAAAGAAGCTGAGATGGCTGAGATCGCAGAGTTTATAAAACGAATAGTCATCGACAAGGAAGACGCCGACAAGGTCAAGAACGACGTGGCAGATTTCAGAACAGACTATCAGAGGATACATTATTGTTTTGAAGAGGCCACAGATGCTTATAAGTACATAAAAATCCGCTGAAAACCATTTCTCCTATTCTACGTTACGAGAGATCGAATTTGAAGAAGCTGAAGGTGGACAGGGTCATAGAGAATAGGACATAGTCTGAAATGCACTTTCAAATATAAACACTAGTCTGGTCGCAGTCGTTGCTGACCAACACCGGTCATCTTCCAGAAATATGGTTTTTTTTGTCCTCTACGCACAACTATTTCCTCATCCTCTAAGAGCCGCAAATGATGCAGAACGACGCTGTAGCTCAGCTTCGATTCCTTTGCCAATGCGCTTGCAGTGAGGTTTCCTCTCTCAAGAACCTGTAGGATCTTAGTGCGAGAAGTCAATCCTTGTCGAACGTTTCTTATTTTGCCCAAATAGGCGTTTGGATGAAAACCTGGCCTAGCCATAGCAATCAATCATATTCTGCATTTAGGATAGAAAAGGTTTAAGCAAAGTTTGTGAGGCTTATCTGCCTAGGTTTCCTGCCTTCAAACAAAGTTATAATCTCTTCTTCCACTAATGCAAGACGATGAAGATAGTATTTTGGGAGCTCATACTTCTTGATAAGGTCCTTTGCAGCATTAAGATACTTCTCGATTCCACCGCGATATACTGTAAGCAACAAGGGACCTCCACAGGCGGCACACTTTCCTGTTATGGGTATGCGTCGGAAACGCTTATTGCAAAGCTTGCATCGGAAGCTTTGTGTTGAGAAGGCACGTAAGTTGCCTGATATATCTCGGAGAAAGTGAGTTGTTAAGACTTTCAAAGCCACTCGTTTGGCCTCCACTGCTTCAATTTTTTCGGCGAGCTCTAATTGACTGTTCAGCTTGTCAGTCATTTTCCTAAGTTTCTTGTACATGCTTCTGCGGTTTCCCATGTTGATGTTGGAGACAGGGGTCGTGTAGCCGAAACTTTCAAACTGTGTTTTGGTTCCTAACCTGTGGGCAACCAAATCTATGAGTTTAGTGGCCTTCCAAGGAGGGGTTTTCTCAAGCGTCAGTTTGTAGAAACTCAAAGGATACTGGCTGGCAATGTCGACTTCGTGCGCCTGCCGCTGCACCTCCGACGCATTAACAATTGGAAGAATGAAGAGGGGTGCGTCCATTATGCCGCCAATTTGAGAAGGCAGATAAGCCTTTGAAAAGTTCAGCAAAGTATCAAGAGTAAGCATTAGAGCATCTTCATCTCCGTCGCAATCACGACGCTTCGCCGAATGCCACAGAGGATGAGCATAACAAACACTGAGATCAGTAAAGCCAATAATGCGTCCTAAAATGCCTACTGAAGTATGAGGAGCCAGGCCAACTATAAGATGACCCACTAAGTCTTCAGCTTTCTTTAGGTTGTAGTAGCTCGGAAGCTTGTAGGCTCTTTCAAGAAGCTGATCGATAAAGCTCGCAACACGCATGAAGTACATAGCGCTCTTCCACGGAATAACAACATCCTGCACCTTTAACTCACAAATCTGGTGTCTGCCGGTTAGAGGTTTACCTTGGAAGTCCACAGCATAGCCTAGTTGTTTAAGCTTCTTCAGAGAAGCCTTAACCTCAACGGGCTTAAAATGGGTCAGCGGAGCATTAGTAGCGTCAAACCGAACTGTTCCATCTTTGTAGACCGAAAGGTCTTCTGTGGCGCGAAGGACGCCTTTTTCGACGAGTTCAGGAACCTTGTTTTCGTTTGCTAGGCCCTTCACTCCTTTGACAACTTCAGGCTCATTAATCCCCAGTTGATTGCAAGCCTCGTTAAGCATGGTTTTCAAGTCAAGCTTTTGCCTTTGAAAGGCATGAGCAGAGATTCTGCAATTGGGACAAACATCTTCATCAACTTTCCTTCTACATCTAGGGCAAAAATTCTCAAGGACCGTTTCGACATCACATGAAGGACATTTAACTCTAAGGGCTGGCTTCTGACAGCTACGACAGCGCCGCCTCACCAAGTCCACATAGACTGGTCCTTTTTGTGCTGCCACAACCAAATTTCGCTGCGACCCTCCAGCCAATCCCACAGGGAAAAGCAAATGGACGCGAGGTCTCATTTCCCGCCTTTTTGCTTTTTCAGGTCTACCCATACGTGCTCCTATGGTTGTTGGTGCTTTACCTCGAACAGTAATGCCAGATAGACGTTCTATAGCTTCTAGAGGATGCATCGCGATGCTGGATTTGGATGTTGATGAATCGATACCGAGACAAGTCGCTAAGGCATGAGC
The DNA here is from genome assembly GCA_964348215.1 of uncultured Candidatus Bathyarchaeia archaeon. Classification (GTDB taxonomy): domain Archaea; phylum Thermoproteota; class Bathyarchaeia; order Bathyarchaeales; family SOJC01; genus CAYGBS01. Next base: position 5,610 of record CAYGBS010000003.1, on the reverse strand, counting down.
TTCATTGCTGTTAATTATTAATTGACTGCCATTGACCTTGTGAGGGAGACATAGGTGTTCTAGAGTTTCCTTAATTTTGGCACTTAGAGCACTGGTTATTTGAGAAATTTGGCCGTTGGCCCTTTGAATCCGAGAATTGAGAAGCCATTTGCAGAGTTCTTGAAGCTTTTCCGTTGCTATTTTTGACCAGAAGAACGTGTAGCTTGGGTGAAGGGGGACGCCCAGATTTTTGGCTATTGCCACAGCTTCTTTTGCACTTGGCTTGATGTGAAAGGGATGTGAAATGAACGCTTCTAAACGTTGCGTTGAAACATTTGAAATAGTTGCTGCTTGCTCCAAGTTGCCGCTGAAGCGTTGCGCTATCGTTAATTCCAAATCCTTGGCCCACCATTCTTCCGTATATCCTGAAGGACGAAGTTTCTTGTTGTTGTACAGAAAGTCACCAAAGCTTACGAGCAAGTCTCCCAAAAAGAGAATTTTATGAATCTTGTGTCTTATCTTCATGAAATTTTGTTTCGAAACGCGAACCACTGAACCGTTTTTTAGTAGCACTACAGGGGGTTCAATAGTGTCCACAGGCATGACTACGCCGCCTTTGCCAGGCAACTCTATACGAAGCTGCGTGCCTCCAGCGAGGAATTCATTTAGAACCATCATTGTCATGGGATGTACACCCACGGCAGCCAGTCCAGTGTTTCTCGCCCGTCCATAGCGAAGACGAAAACCTCCTCGTTGGGAGGGGAAGGAAAAAATCGGGCGCCCTGCGATTATGTCTTTCATAAAATCGGCAGTTTTGTTCTTGTCATCGTGGGTTCCCTTTGCTTCGCCCACATGCTTGAGCCAGCCCCAACCTTCAATGCTGAGTTTCTCGACAATCGTGAAAACCTTGCGTGCTCGACCTATCACACCATCATTAACTACACGTAAGGCGCCTCCACGAACGCGATTGGTCTCTATTCTAGGCAGATTTCGGAAAGATTGCACCTCAATAGGATCAGATTCGGTACCAGTCACCTCGACAGGTAATGATTCAAGGGCTGTTCGAAGCTGTTCATCGGTGACGTGATATTGAAATCGGCCTACGCTCCGCTCGTAAAGGCGCAGTTCTTCAATAAACCGGTTAATCTCCTCTTCGGTAGGCTTGTAGCGATCTAATCCGAGAAGGCGGCGTACAAAGTCTCCTATCACAAGGGTTAAGGCTTGATCAGTGCCCCCAGCGGACCTCATTGGGCCTGCATAATATATAGCCAAGTATTTCGTTCTGTCAAAGTTCTCCCGTATATCCACTTTTGCCACGCCTTGGAGAGGTGCAGCTGTTATTCCCTCGGTAAGTATGGCGAGAGATGTACGAACGGCTTGTTCCGCAGCAGCCTGTGTTTCCAGGTGGCCAAATCTGCTGTAGACTATCTCCTCGGCAATTTTGAAGGCAAGTTCCTCGCGCGGAAGCCTTTCACTTAATTCGTTTATGCTATTTGCAACGCCAGGAGGTCCCACTAAGCCTTCTACAAGTTCAGCAAGGTTTTTTGCAATCTCTGATTCTGGTTTCAGGACCGGGTCTAGTCCTTTTCCTCGGGCTTTTTCAGCAATTGCAAGGAGATCTTGCAGTTCCTCTTCTAATGACTTTGCATACATCTGGTACTCCTTGCTCATTTTGAGGGGCAACTGGGTTCGCCGAGTAACTGCATTGGCATAAGGGTATTTTGAGTTTTCTGACACGAACAAAGTTAAAAGAACGACTTTATGAGCGGCGTTGTAGTTCGTTGTGGACAGCTATATGCTTATTCCTAATCTGCTTTACGCAGCACAACTCTAAGATGAAAGCATTGCCCAGAAATGATGTTGCCTAAACCGTTCTGCCCCTTCTAATTGTTGTCACAAGATTTCTGAACTCACTTCTGGCCCCTGCATTTTCAATGACGTTCCCCGTAACTACAATGTCAGCTCCTGCTGCAACTGCAGCCCTAGCTTGCTCACTGTTACGAATTCCCCCTCCAACAATCAAAGGAACATCAGTGAAACGTTTGACTGCCCCTATCATGGTCGGAGTAACCGGTTGGCTTGCACCAGACCCTGCTTCAAGATAGACGAATCGCATTCCAAAATACTGGGCAGCCAAAGCATGGACAGCAGCAAGCTCCGGTTTCGTGAAGGGAATCGGGACAGCTCTTCCCACGATGCTAGCAGTCCCACCTTCTCCCACGATAATGTACCCAAGTGGCAGAGCTTCCAAACCATATTTTCTTACCATTGGAGCCCCTAAAACCTGGGCCCCAATAAGAAAGTAAGGATCAACGGAGTTGAGAAGAGACATAAACCATATCGCATCCGCATATTTACTTATCCCGGTTACATTGCTGGGAAATAGAATTAAGGGGATTTTTGTTGTGCATTTCATGGCTTTTATAATGCTATCAAGATGTGTTATGGACATGGAAGTGGACCCGCCTACCATTATTGCTGTTGTTCCGTATTCTTCTGCTTTTCTAGCTAAGCAGGAAGCAGATGAGGCTGTAACCTTTTCAGGGTCAATAAGAGTAAGATGAATAACGCCTACTTCGCGAATTCGCTTAAGGAGGTAGCTCTCTACAGGGCCAATCATATGAACCCTCAGATTACGCGGTTGCTGTAGTTTTTGAGGTCTTCCTCTTACCATAGTATTTATCGACAAACTTGCAATAAACATCAATTTCTTTGTGAGACTGTTTAATAAACAAATTATCAGCTAAGCCACAGGCACCACACCGAACCACGCCTTTTTCCGCCTTCTTAATGAGTGCCACGCGCATGGCCTCTTTGCCACAGCGAGGGCAGAGAAAAACCTGCGGTAAACGTTTCTTAGGAATACGAACAATTTTCCTCCGCCTTCTACCCATGCTCCAGGCCTCTATTCTCTGATTTCTACTGTATCATTCCTTAAATACTTACCCAAAAAGACGATCTCAAGTTTCTTCCCTCACCGCTCTTTTGGCATAACAAGATCGGCGATGTCTACACTGTGACCAAAGATTCGATACATCGAAGAGGCGGCTGTTAACACCAGAGGAATGACTTCTGCTGGTTGCTTCTTTGCTTCAGACTCTATTTCGTGAAGCATGACGTCCATTTTTTCTCTATCATCCCGCACTTCTTCTGCCAAAACAACATTATGCCCAAAGAACGCTGTTAACGCATTCTCCTGAGCTTCAGAAACCATAAAGTAGAAACGTCCTATCAGTTTCGATCCCTCTTCAAAAACTCTCATGTCCTTCAAAGCCAAGGCCTTGTTGGCAATTTCCACTGCATCATCTCCTATGGTTTCAACCAGACTTGCACATAAACGGTACTCTAAGCAATCAATGGAGCGAACTCCTAGTTTTTCACTTAAGCTCGGGTTTTGAATTATCGTTCGTAAGATTCGTACAAGGAGGAAGTAAAGCCTGTTTACTTCGTCATCACGAGCAACCACGTTCTTGGCTAGATGTACGTCGCCTTCCAGAAAGCCACGAACAGCATCTCTATGCATACTTGCTGCAATGTTATATTCACGCCTCAGAATTTTCTCAGGTGGAAACGCAGTTGGTTCTAGCAAACACTGCAGAACGATACTTGCATAGTCCTCTTCCACAATCTCCAAACCAACAAGTCGACCGGAAGCCTCTTTGATTAGCAGCCTTTCCTCAGATGAGATGCGTTTTTTAGCCTCGATGCGAAGAACATCATAACCAAGTAGATATTTGCCCACAATATCCCTGTCTAAATAGGGTGTTGGCTTCAGCACAACGCTTAAAGGTTCATGTTCAGCATGATATTGAGGGTCAAGGCACAGACGTCCATCAACAGACTCCGAAACTGCTACAACTACTCCTTTGTCAAGCCCAACGCGTTCTGCCCAGTCCTTAGGTAAGGATACAAAAAAGGTACCACTGCTGGTGCGCTGAACCTTCCGAAGTTCCATGATATCACTCAAAGCCATTAACACAGGTCTAAACAAATCAGCAGTATATAAACATAGGCGGCAAAAATGGAAGTTCGAAGTGAAGTCATAATAAGTATAGACCTAGCAGGAGAGAAGTCATCGGAGACTATTCAAAATTGAGTGAAGGCGAAAAGGTTCAAGAGGCTGTTTCTTTATCACTCACCGCAGGATATCATCTTGACAAAGCAGCTTTCAACCTTCTCACGACGATCTCGAAGACCGAGGACCCTGTGAAATTCATGGAACTAGCGGTCAAAAAGCTAGAAAGACAAGGGGAAAAACCGCTCTTCATAAGCAAGAGTTTCCTTGAAGAAACAGCAAAAGAGACCTTTCCAGAGACAAAAGAAGCAGAGGGCTTCAACATGCCATTGCAGAGAACTCCCGTTGTTACGGGAAAAGGCAAAACCGCATTTTACCCCTTCGCAAGAGACGTAAAAACAGACATAAAGGTATTAGAAGACCCAACTGGCGATATTTGCTCAACTGGTTCTATTGAAGACTACTTAGAGTATTTCCAAGACAGGTTCAATCGTATACGGAAGCTGCTGAGACAACGAATGGATGCTAGGAACGCAGCATCGATCAAAGAGGCCTTTCGAGTGGTTCCCCGTTCGAGAATTAAGGTTTTCTGCATGGTTACAGGGAGGCGAGAGTCAAAATACGGGACCTTTCTGAAAATCGAAGACCTAGAATCACAAGCAACAGCGCTAATTCCCCGTAATGGGTCCAAAGAGCTTCTAGAGAAAGCGAAATGGTTGCTGCCAGATCAAGTTGTATGCTTAGGTTTAATGAAAAGCAGAAAAAAACTGTTAATTGCTGAAGAACTCTTCTTTCCAGACATCCCTCAAAAGAACCCAATCAAAACCAAAGAAGCAGCCAACGTCGCCCTTATATCAGACCTTCACGTCGGAAGTAGAGAGTTCATGAGAGAAGAGTTTAATCGTTTCGTATTGTGGCTCAACGGAAAATATGGTGATGAGAGATTGAGAGAAGTCGCTAGCCTTGTCAAATATGTTATCATTGCTGGCGACATTGCAGATGGAGTGGGAGTTTACCCGAACCAATTAAAGGAACTAAAGATACGTGACATCTTTAAACAATATAGAGTTGCAGCAGAGTGTCTTGAGCAAATTCCAGATTATATTGAACTGATAATCATTCCTGGAAACCATGATGCCTCAAGGAAGGCATTACCTCAACCTGCCATCCGGAAAGAGTACACCGAACCCCTGTACGAGACACGAAACATGCTTTCCCTAGGTAATCCGGCAACAGTGAGTATTCATGACGTGAAGTTCCTCATCTACCATGGGCGAAGCTTGGATGATGTTTTGGCTACAGTCGCAGGAATGAAATTTCACTCACCTGAGAGAGCAATGCGCCTATTGCTGAAGAGCCGGCATTTGGCTCCTACATATGGTCAACGGACTTCAATAGCTCCCGAGAAGCGAGATTTTCTCGTGATAGAGCAGGTGCCAGATGTTTTCCATTCGGGCCATGTACACGTGATGAAATACGACCTCTACAGAGGAACTGTAATGGTCAATTCAGGCGCTTGGCAAAGGCAAACTAGTTATCAGAGGAAGTTGGGTCTAGAACCTACACCGGGTGTAATTCCTGTTGTGAATCTTCAAACCCTTTCCGTTTTGCCTATA
>CAYGBS010000002.1:44789-46741 GCA_964348215.1 uncultured Candidatus Bathyarchaeia archaeon | reverse complement strand
CTAGTCTATCATGCACAAATCTTAGACTTGATGGAACTTGGCACTTCTGCAAAAATCCAGATTCATGTCGGTGGGGTTTACGGAGACAAGGAGACGAGCATGAGACGGTTTGTAGAACGGTTTGAAATACTTGATGAGATTGTAAAGAGAAGGCTTGTAATCGAAAATGATGATAGACGTTACAATCTGAAAGATTGCCTTAAAATAAGTGCGGAAGTGGGAATCCCAATATTGTTTGATGTTTTCCATCACGAAGTCAACAATTCTGGGGAAACAGTAAAGGAAGCTTTCGAGTTATTCGCCCCCACTTGGAAGCCAGAAGACGGATTGCCGATGGTTGATTACAGCTCTCAACTGCCCAGTGACATAAAAGGCAAACATGCCGAGGCACTAAACTTAGGAATCTTTAGAGAGTTCCTGGAAGAGACAAAACCTTTCGATTTTGATATCATGCTGGAGATAAAAGACAAGGAAATGAGTGCACTCAAAGCCATAGAAATCGCATCACAGGATGATCGGTTCTCAGTTGCCAAGAAGCATGCATCTTAAATTCTGAAAGTCTGACAGACAAGATGCTTGCTGTGAGTGGATGGTTTTCGGTAACAATTTTGCTTGGCTTCATGTTCATCTATACCGAATCACTAGTTCCCGTGATACTAACTCACTCATTTGCAAGCATCGGTTTTTGGTGGATGATGACTTTCCACTCTTAAACTAATATGAATCTAACTACATGAAAAATGAGCACATTACGCAGCAAAGCCAAAAAAGAGCGAGCTGTGTTATGATGAATGAAAGAAAAGCAAAAGCGTGAATATGTTGAAACGTGAAGATTGGATTGAGAAGATTGTTCCCGCGCTCATATTTTTTCCTTTATGGTTGGATGGTTGGTTCTTTCCACTGATTCTGCTTCCCATCATCTATGTTCTTCTCGTTGAAAAGAAGAGCTTAGGATCGCTTAGCCTCTCAAGACATGAAATCCAGGTCTCCTTAGCCATCGGTGTGTTGATAGCTTTTGTGTTGAGCGGAATGTATTATCCAATTTTTCTTTATTATCTTGCTATAATGAAAATGGGAATGACCACTCTTTATGGTATTCTTTTAGATGTCGCTTGGTATCCTACATACGAGGAAATAAGCTACAGGAGTTTTGGGCTCTCACACTTCGCCAAACTTGATAGCTCTCTCCTCTCGGCAAGAAACATAACAGTCAACATTTTTCAGTCACTTCTCTTTTTATCTATACATAAACATCATTTTAGTACACCCATAGTCTTGCTTCCTGTATTCTTTTTGGGACTCATGAACGGCTTCCTATTTCTGAAAACTAGAAACATTTTTGGTTGCATTGCCTCTCATTCCGCTCTAAACGGTTTTGCTCTGCTTGTCAAGCATATTGCCCAAACAACAATGTAGTTGCTCAAAAGCCCCCTGACGTAATGACAATCCAAGAATTAAACCGCACGAGTTATTTCTCTGTCTACTTAGCCTGCATCAACTCTTATGAGGAAGGGTTGTGTAGATTCTTTTTGGGATTCGTATGCAGAGCAATTCTGGTTCTGTTCAAATACCGATGGCTCTAGCATCAAGACTCCGAACCTTGTTCAGATTGAGTAGGAAACCTGAAACCCTAAAAGAGCTTGGAGAGCTCAGCGGCGAATACATTAGGAAATGCATGAAAGAACCACATTTGAAAACCTATTTTCAGGAAATCTACAAAGGTCAGAAGATTTTTGGAGAAACAAGCTATAAAACAAGTCATAGGATCACTCTTCCAAATGGAAATGGTGTTTTTGTAGCTTGTGCTTTTGATGCTTTAGTCGAGGGTCTCTTCTTGCCAATAGCGATTGATGATGCATGTTTCCATTGTGGCAAACCAATAAAAATAGAACTCTCTGAGGGTAGAGTTGTATTTGTCTATCCACCATCAGTAGTGATGTGGTTGGGAGCAA
>CAYGBS010000002.1:43477-44779 GCA_964348215.1 uncultured Candidatus Bathyarchaeia archaeon | reverse complement strand
CTTATGTCGAGATAACCTTTGTCCATATATCAACTTCTTTATCTCCCCTGAGCACGTTTCAGAATGGAAAAACGAAAACCCTGAAGAACTTGGAATCATGCTCACTCTTCAACAAAGCATGGAATTAGCAAGAAAGAACTATTGGGACCCGTTGAATGTGACATAAAGCATCTAAACTTTCACTCGAACTTCTTCCGCCACAATAAGACTGTTACAACAATTAGGCTGTACTGTGTCTTGTTCCACACCAGTGACATTTGTCAAGATACGCTGAGATCGGCCTGCCACAGGCTTTGCATCTCCACTTTCGATCCTCTTTCTCCAGCCATTCTTTAGTCTTACCAGCTTGTATTTCCCTTAGATTCTCCACAAGATTCTCGCCTCGTTTGAGAAGATAATCAGCTATTCCACGGAATTTCTCGCAATCGGGAAATACGCCGCATTCATAACAGAAGTCAAGTCCCCTACTCTCTAAGCATGCAACGATGCGACAGTTTTTCCCCCACTCCTTGCTGTTCCACCCATCAGCCAGCACCGTCTGACACCCCTCACATCGAATGTCTTCAGGTTCACATTTCTCCTCGTCAGCAACTCTCTGACGAAGTTCCGCAGAATCCTTGTACGCCCGGTAAACTAGACATGAGCCACAATAAAGACCACACCTGCCCACAAGATTCTTGCTGACCATTCTAAAACATCTCATGTCATGAATGCATCAGGTTCTTATAATCCTTTGTCTTTACAGGACAAACATCTTGTGTTCGCTTACAGTGACAGAAAAAAGGAGGAGATTGGGTGATATCTCCACTGTGTGGAGGGTTCAAGTCTCTCCCGGCCCATCTAGAATTCTCCCAGCCCATTTTCTGCTAGTTCCATAAGTTAGGACTCGTCCCTGAGCAATCAGCGCACGCATGCCTCTAGAGGCTCATGCCTCCCAAGAGACAAATAGGAGTTGTGCCAATTTAGGATCACAAAAAGAGTAGATGGCATGTCTATGAGGAAAACTGAGCTGAGAGAACGTATAAGAGCTGTGGCCTTCTTACCTAGACGATTTAAACTAAGGTCGGGAAAAGCAAGCTCGTTCTATATTGACAAGTATCGCTTTGAGAGCGACCCGCTGCTGTTGAAAGCTGTAGTCGATGAGTTGACCAGCTGTTGCCAAAATCCTTTGACAAACTGGCGGGACTGGAATTGGGAGGCATCCCTTTGGCCACGGGAATATCGCTGAAAACTGGGAAAAAGTTTCCATACGTTAAAGTTACATATTTCAATGGGACGGCATACCGAAAAGCGGTTCTGCCG
>CAYGBS010000002.1:42268-43467 GCA_964348215.1 uncultured Candidatus Bathyarchaeia archaeon | reverse complement strand
GAAGCTGAGAGGCGCATAATTGTCTCCCTCTCCCCATCATAAAAATAGTTCTATCCTTTTCTAGACTTAGCTGTTTTAGCTTTTCCACCTTTTGCTTTAACTATTCCTGAAAGTTGTATCAATGCCCTGCCAACTCGTTTCTTCGCTTTCTCAACATCTTCTGCAGTCGTAGAAAGATGTAATTCTATCTCCGGCTTCCTTTCAGCGCCCATCGGATGAGACTTAACGTAGACATAGGGATTGTCGTGCATAACCTGGTCTATGAAAGGCGCCATCTCCGACTCCATAACTCCTGCAACGTGAAGACTTCTCTCAAAGAACGCGAGGTTCCCCGCTGCCACCTTAAGAACAGGTAAGAGCGAGTTTTCAAAGATCGCCTTCATCTCTGAAGGAACCCCAGGCAACGCATAGACCATAACACCGTCCTTTCTAATGGCTGCCGCTGGCGCGGTGCCAACAGGATTCTGCAGAGGCTCTGCTCCTTCAGGGATCGTCGCCATCTTAACCCTAGCAGTGGTTAACTCGAACTCCTCATGTTCCATCTCCTCTGCATACTTGACGTACTTTTCCTTAACCATATTCAAAGCCTTCTCGTTCACCTTGAGTTGGGAGCCGAAAGCTTTAGCGATGCCTTCCATTGTCTTGTCGTCAAAGGTAGGTCCCAAACCCCCAGTCGTAATTACAAAACGCGGTCTTCGACGAACTGCTTCCTGCAATGTCCGGCAAATCTCTTGAACATCATCATCGACAGTTGTTATTTGGCTCACGGAGAGCCCAAGCGAAGTTATTCTTTTTGCCAACCATTGAGCATTAGTGTTCAGGGTTTTGCCGATTAACAACTCGTTGCCGACAGAGATAATCTCTACACGTCTAACCATATTCTAAATCACCCTACCGCTTGATGGAACTGCCCTTAGAAGCTAAATCGTACACGAAAAATAAAAGTCAATTGCCTAAGCTAACGAAGACGCTGTGCAGCGCACAGTTGCTACTTCTTCTTGCCAAGCCACCATTTCAAGTATTCTTTATGGGCTTTTTTGCGTTCGTCACGTTCCGACCTAAACTTAGGCCGCAATTCCCGTCTCAGCTCAATCAGCTCCTGATGCGTAACTGAGAGCCCGCAGCTCTTGCATACATAGCGTTTCGTCATGGAAATATACTGCATTTCGCCGCCGCACTCTGGACAATAGGGCATCTAA
>CAYGBS010000002.1:36245-42258 GCA_964348215.1 uncultured Candidatus Bathyarchaeia archaeon | reverse complement strand
CAAAGAGAAATAGCTTTTGGTCGGCAAAAGCCTTCTTGATTCCCATGCATTCTTATGCTGAAATGCAGAAGATTATTATCCAAATACCCGCCTGTCTAGTCGTATGGACGTACTAAGCTTCGTCTCCACCATCGTCCTAGTTACAGCCTCAGGCGCTCTGGCTCCTGGACCTCTGTTTTTCGCCAACCTCTCCCACGCTGCCAAGTCAGGAGCCAAAAGCGGTCTACTGTTCTCTGTGGCACACAGCTTGGTAGAATTCACTCTTGTCATGCTGTTAGCCCTTGGACTCCTAACCGTTGCAACTGAGCTGACAGTCAAGCTTGCAATCGGAGTCATCGGAGGAACAGTCCTCATCATCTTCGGCGCACTGCAAATCCATAGCTCCGTTACTTCAAGATTCGAGAAACCACAGATGGCCAAGGTTGCTTCTCGCAGTCTCTTCTTGATAGGCATAACCTTCACAGGTCTAAATCCTTTCTTCATAATCTGGTGGCTCACCGTTGGAGCACAACTAATCGTCCTATCCCTAGAGTTCGCATCCCTAACTGGCGTTGTATTAATGTACATCTGCCACGTGTGGATGGACTACGCTTGGCTTACAGCCACCGCCTACCTCGCAAGAATGGGAACAAACGTAGCCGGATACAGATGGTACAGAATTATACTGGCCCTCTTTGGAGGAATCCTAATCTACTTCGGACTAACGTTCCTCGCCAGCCCTCTCAAGTTATAAAATTCAGAAGCCCCGCTTCCTCAGCAAGCTGAATCGCCTTCTCCCTTTCAAAACGTGTTAACCGTCTTCTTAACTCAGGAACCTCCCTAGCGCGCCACTCAGGTCTATACTGAAACATGACATTCACCCGCGTTGCGGGTCCGAGATTCTTGCTTATCCATTCTAAGATCGGTTTGACACAGCAGTCCAAATGGTCGGGCAAAACGAGGACCCTGATGAGGAGTTCCCCATACTCATTTCCAAACACATGATTGCGGGTGCATGCTTCCCAATAGTTTGAGGCATCAGAGATACGTTTGGCGCATTCGTTGTCTCCATACTTGAAGTCGAGCAGATAAACGTCCACAAACCCTGCAAGAAGCTTAGCTGTCTCTTCGCTGTAGTAAGAGTTAGAGTTCCAGACAACAGGCACGTTAACACCAACACGTTTAAAAGTTTCAAACCATCGAGCAAGCCACGGCGTCGGATCGCCACCCACCAGGTTGGCGTTTCTACAGCCATTACCCCTCAGACGCTCCACTACCCTTGCAAGACGCTTAGGAGAATAGACTTTTCCCGTCTCCACCCACTGGGATATTGTCCAGTTTTGACAATGACGGCAACGCATCGTGCAGCCGAGAGTGAAAATGGTTCCAGAGGGCACAAGCTCTGGCTCTTCACCCATATGCTCAAACATAGTGGAAACAGTGATTTGGGCGCCGCATTTGCAGTAGCCCAATTCGCCTTCCTTCCTGTTGAAGCCGCAACGCCTCGTACAGAAGTGGCAGTTTTCTAAGATGCGATTCGCGATTTCAATCTTCAAGTCTAAAAACGATTGTGATGGTGTTTTCAAATCCTCAAAGCTTGCTTGATGGCTGTCGATCGTCTCCTCAAGTCTACAGAATTCCTTCAGTAGCCGGTCATGTATCATCCACAACTTTTCTGTCGAGTCTCCCTTGCTGAAGTGGGCAACAAGTTTTCTGGCAACCATGAATTTGGCTACTTTGTCGTTTTGCATGACAGCGAAATACCTAGCCAAGCTTGCACGAGCATTCTTATCTTTTAACACAGCCCTTGCATCTGGCCTCAGAATTGCCCACATACGCTGACCATCAAAGAAAATACTGTCAAACGTTAATTTATATGGTTAGGATTTAGATTTGCCTTGAGACCTTCAAAATAGAGCATAAGGATAGGCAACTCTGGTTGGATGTAGCTCTCCTTTTATAGGTATATCGTGGCCACACGCTGGGCAACGCATGTTTTTGGTCAGATTCCACTTCACTATCTCAAAGCTGAACCGTTTTATCAACAGTTCATTGCAGTTGGGACAGTAAGTGTTCTCAAAACGGTGCCCCGGCACATTCCCTACGTAAACATAGTTCAAGTCGACCTCCTTATGAGCCACAGAATAAGCCTCCTTCATGACCGCCACTGAAGTCGCTGTCACGCCAGTCATCTTATAGTCCGGATGAAAACGCAGCAGATGAAAAGGCGTGTCTTTGCCTAGATTGTCCCGAACCCAAACAGCCAACGCCCTAATTCTCTCCATAGAATCTCCAACTTTAGGCACTACAAGATTAGTGATTTCGATGTGTATATCATTCCGCTTCATTTCAACCAGCGACTCGAAAATGGGCTTCACCGAAGGCACTGACGAGAACTTCCTGTAAAACTCTGGATCTGCCGCCCCCTTAAAATCCACCGTGGCCGCGTCCAAGTAGGGAGCAATAGTCTTCACTGCTTTCGGTGTCATGTAGCCGTTCGTCACAAAAGTGTTAAAGAACCCTACACCATGAGCTATTCTCGCCGTGTCATAAGCGTACTCAAAGAATATCGTAGGCTCGGTGTACGTGTAACTTATTCCCTGACAGCCATTATCCTGAGCAGCCTTCACCACTTCTTCTGGCGGAAAATTGTGCCCAGGGACGTCTTTCTCTTGACTTATCACCCAGTTATCGCAGAATTCACATCTGAAGTTACACCCTGCAGTGGCTATTGACATGACTAACGCTCCTGGATGGAAATGGGCTAGAGGCTTTTTCGTTATCGGGTCCACGCAGGCAGAGCAAGCCTTGGCGTAGTTCAGAGAGTAAAGTGTACCTCTCTCGTTTTTTCGAACCAAACAGAACCCCCTTCCGCCTTCGTTGATCTTGCAGTGACGAGCGCACAGAAAGCAGTGCACCTTGTTATCTGGTAGTTTCTCGTATAGCATGGCCTCGCGTAGGGACAAACTGTTTGCTCCTCTATACGTTATGTTTGCTTTCTTAATAGATATTGTTTTTCGCAACCCTTAAATATTACCTTTTGGTAAGTTTCTATTACCTAAAGGTAATAAAGACAGGGGATTTCCACATGACAACAAGAAATCGGAATTTGACGAAGAAAGCCGAGAAAATTCTAAAAGAGAAGGGCTTCACAGAAGACGAGATATTTCCAGAGTTCTGGTTCAAGAACTATCGAGTGGACGCTGTCGGATGGAATCCAAGACGCAAAGTGGCAGTGGAATGTGGCTACTGCAGCCCAGAAAAGAAAAAGGATCTGGAAAGATTCTTTGACGAAGTAATCTGTCTGCCTCACACACCTCAAGCCCGCGTGCCTAGTATCTTAGCCAAAACGAGGTTAATGCTCGTCAAGGACGAGAACGTTGTCTTTGAAGTACCCCTTTCAATAGAAGAGTGGCCAAAGGAATTTCTGGAGAATGAAATGAAGTTCATGGAGCACGACCTTCAACAATTCTCCGAACTCTTCAGCGCTTTGTCACACAAGAACAGGTTAAAGATGATGAAACTTCTGATAGAAGATGAAGATTTGACTATGGGGTTTGCAGAGTTCATCCACGACCTAGATCTTAACCCCAAATTGGTGTGGGAAAACACCCGAAAACTTAGTGAAAGCGGTCTTCTCAGAAAAAGCGATAATGGAAGGTATCGATGCTCCCGATTCGGAGAAGCCAGCTTCATCATGCTCAGCCTCGCCTTGAGGCATTTACGTGAAATGTTTGAAACCGTTGAAGGGAGGTGAAAAAACGTGACAGATTATTATGAGGACGACGAAGTTTTCCGAGATATCAACAGCTTCTACAAACGCTTGATGGAACGCATGCTCAAAGAGATGGAAGGCTTTGAAAACGCTATCAGAAGCGGAAAGCTAAGAGGAAGTTGGGATGTTAAGCCAATCAAGAGGCCTGGTGTAAGAGGATACGTCGCTCAGGGACAATTCCAACTTGGCGAGCCCCTACGACTTCCAAAGCGTGCAATTAAGGAGGAACGCGAGCCGCTTACAGACGTGTTTGAGGAAGAGGGAAAGATCAAGGTTTACATCGAGTTGCCCGGTGTGGACAAGAGCGACATTCAACTTAACGTAGCAGAGCAAGTTGTCGAGATTAGGGCTAAGAACTTCTTCAAGAAGATTGAGTTGCCAACTGAGAATGTTGACTTGGAGAAGGTCACTGCGAACTACAAGAATGGTGTGCTTACAGTGGATATCCCGAAGGTTCAGAAAGCTGCAGAAGAAGACGAGAAGCGAACCATAAAGATCGAGTAATAGGAGGCTGGTCAGCATGAAAGCAGAAATCCTTGACGTAAACTACAATAGATACATCAGTTTGTTAGGTACAGCGCACTTCACTAGACGAAGTCTTGTAGAGGCCAATGAAGCAGTTAAAAAGCTGAAGCCTACGGACTTGGCGATTGAGCTTGATATGCAACGGTTTCAACATCTGAACCGAAGATGCGCCTCTTGTCCAGAGCATGAGCTTTGCCCTGGGAGGTGCGAGTTTGTTGGAGCTGCTGAAGCCTTGGGTAACGTTGATACGAATATTTGGCTAGTTGACATGTCCGAAAGGGAAATCTCTGAAAGGGTTAGGCGTCTGCTGCCTCGCAGGCCTTCTAGGCTATGGTTTTCTTTGGTGAGTTATCCTTTTTGGAGACAAGACGGTGATGATGAGGTGCGGCTGTGGGAGAAGGGCTACAAGGACGAGGTCTTGGAGCGGCATGCTCGGAGACTGGAAGTCTTGCGGGTCAGAGCTCCCCACGTTTGGCGAGTTTTGATAGATGAGCGAAACGCGTTAATGGCAGCTCGACTTGCTTGGATTGTGACGCAGAAATTGAATAGGGGGAAAGAGGTCAAGGTTTTGGCGTTGACAGGGGCAGCACACGTTGCCGGAATAAAGGAATTACTGCGTTCTCCTCTGCATATTGGAGAGGAGCTGCGGAGATTAGGATTGAGGTTTACAGCTCCAAAACTCATCAGAAGGGTGACCGTAAACTAGAACAGATTTGCGTAGTAAAGGGCAATTGAGCTGGAATGAGTAGCAAAATATTTTAGGTTACACCTTATTTAACATACACTTTGAGGTATAATCAATTGCCAGTAGCCTTCGTGCTGATAAACACTGAAATCGGATCAGAAGCCGAAGTTCTGGAAACTTTGAAGGGCGTCGAAGGAGTAGTCGAAGCCTACGCAGTCTACGGCGTCTACGACGTCGTTGCAAAAATAACAGCAGACTCCATGGACAAGCTTAAAGAAATAGTTACGTGGCATGTACGACGACTAGACAAAGTCCGCTCCACCTTAACCATGATAGTAGTCGAAGAACCAAGTAGCTCCACGTAGCACCATATATCCTCTTTTTTCATCCTTCGAGACAAAACTCTTTTGTCAAAGGACATAAAGAATCAGAAACGCTGAACATTGATGGTAACTCTCCACATCGGCTTCGACGACACAGACTCACCTAGAGGCGGCTGCACAACCTACATAGCAGCCTCACTCGTAGAGAAACTCCTGAAACTAGGCGCCACCTTCAACGACTACCCCAACCTCATCCGCCTAAACCCCAACGTTCCGTGGAAAACCCGAGGTAACGGCGCTCTCTGCCTACGAATCATGTGCGACGAAACTGTAACAGACTCCGTCTTCGAAGCAGTCGCCGACACAGTGGAAGAGAACTCTGATCTGGGCTACAAGGACACAGACCCCGGCATCGCCCTCTTCCAAGGCGCCAAGATCCCCCGAGAAATCACGGCCTTTGCACAAGAAACAATCCAAGGCATCGTCAGCATGGAAGAGGCTCTGAACCTTATAAAGAAGTTCAAAGCAGCAGCGCTAGGCTTCGGAACTGGATACGGCATAGTTGGCGCCTTGGCAGCAATAGGTGAAACCCTCGAAGGCGACCACACGTACGAGGTAATAGCATATAGAGCGCCCGAAAACCGCGGCAGCCAGCATCTTTTCATATCCCACATCCACCACGTGAGCCACCTGATGGGCGATCATCGAGCCACGGCTAAGCCCAGC
>CAYGBS010000002.1:10536-36235 GCA_964348215.1 uncultured Candidatus Bathyarchaeia archaeon | reverse complement strand
TATAGAGCGACAAAAAACCGCGGCAGCCAACGGCACCTAGACAACAAATCTGTAAAAGAGATGGACCAGAACACTACACCTCAAACCTTCAACAACATCGACCCCGAAACAAAACGCATCCTCATAACACCCAGAGGCCCAGATCCCATCCTTTACGGCATCAGAGGGGAAAGTGCAGAAGCAGTAATCGAAGCCCACCAGATGATTCGACCGTTGGAGTCGGTAGAGAGATGGGTGGTTTTCCGAACAAATCATGGAACAGACGCCCATCTAAGCAAGGTCAAAGCAATAAGCGAAATTCAACCGTACTGCCCAGTCGTTGCCACAGGCACTGTTGCCTCCATGCCTAAACTAGTTCCAAGAAGACATAGAATATTCCTCATAAGAGACAAAACAGGCATAGCGGACTGTGCAGCCTTTGAACCAACTGGTACCCTGCGAAAGATTGCAAGACAGCTGATCATCGGAGACTTCGTTGAGGTTTATGGCGGAGTCAGACCGAGGTCCCCAGGACATCCGTTAACGGTTAATCTTGAAAAAATACGAATTCTCAAGCTCTCACCAAAGCTAGTGGCCCGCAACCCGAAGTGCGCAAAGTGCGGCAAGAGAATGAGCTCAATGGGCGCAACTCAAGGTTTTAGATGTTCGAAGTGTGGCTTTCGAATCTCGAACTCGCAGAAAGTAATGGTTGAAAAGAAACGAGAGATTACTGAAGGCCTCTACGTCACTTCTCCCAGGTCACAGAGACATCTCACCAAGCCTTTAAGCCGCTACGGACGAGAAAGGAATGGCAAGCCCAAGAAAATGGTTGCCAACTGGCATTATCCCTAGCCTACTCTTCTTTAGCTTTGAACAGCTCAAGCAAGAGGTTGTAAAGCTCATCTCCACCCTCAACCTTCGTGAAGAGCTCCTTTTCAGCCCTCAAAATGCGGCCCGCCGTGTTGTAGGTTTCACGCCACTCCAACTCCTTCCACATCAACCTATAATTTCTAAGCTCCACCCATGCTCTGAAAACAAGAACAGCAAACATGCCCACGGTGACGACTAAGTTCATCACGTACAATTGCAGCAAATCCAAGAATTCACCTCTGAGGAGCTTTTATAATGATGAGAAATTTAATATTATCCCTCGAACCGTTCGTACGACCATTAGGTGACATCTATGCAAGTTGCGTTGGCTTGGACATATACTTCCCGCAAATCGTATACCTGAGCGGACACGTACACTTCATTTCCCGGAAAATCTGCCTCAAAAGAGGCTACATAAGTTCCATTACCGTAATCTGTGTTCTGAAAATCTGGAACGAACCAGCCTTGACTCTCATACAACACTGTGAGATTTCTTGCTAATGCTGGATCACCCTCATTTGACAGGTTGATGGTGACGTTAACCTGTTTGAAGGCACCTTGCGTTCTTCTGAAGACACCTTCAACCCTGAGTGAAGTCGTTATGTTTACAGTGTACGGTAGTTGAGCAGTGACCTGACGATCTGTAAGTGAAAAGCTGAAGTCGACGCATGCACTTGACACGCCGAAGCCGTCTGTCCCCCATGACAAGTATGTCCCATTTGTGTATGGCGGCACACTTGGAAGGGAAGAATTGAGCGTTGGCTTTCCAAACTGGTAAAAGTTTCCGGCAAATGACCCCCACCGTTCCAGATTCGTAGAAAGAGTTGAATTAACGCCTCCTGCAGAGATGCTGGCAAGTGAGCCAGTGACTACATGTCTAGAACCGAGTTTCATCGCTAATATAAAGTCGTTCACGCGAATTGACTGCGTTTCAAGTGACCTACCTATTTCGTATATGTAAAGTTGCGTTGACAGCAAAACCAGGCTTACGACTAACACTGATATGACGAGAATTTGCCCTGAGTTTCGCGTGTGATCTCTTCTTTTCATGTAATCACCTTGCCGTTGCTAACTGCAGGCTGAGGAGATAGTAGCTGCTCTGTGTGCTTGGGCTGGCACATGGATATTGAACAGAGAATACGTTTCGATCTTGGATCATTCCATTTGAGATGGAGACATTGTTGACGGGGTTGAAGTTTTCGTCGTAAATCGTGAGATTGTAGGAGATGCTTACCGGGAGCAATGTGTTTAACACATTGGAAATGCCAGTCCAGTCTCTCTCTTCAATCAGTCTACCAAGCTGACCATCACTGTCTGCGGAGGCAAGTGCTTGCATTCCGATGCTTTTCATGGTATCATGATTGTCAAGATTGGCTGCCGGAGTAATCGAGGTGGCTACGGTTAAGGCTGAAAACAACAGTAAAATCGCCAGAAAAGCTTCAACGGTTCGCATCTGTCCCTTATCATCAAGCATTGTAGTCATTCACGATCCTGCAGGTTATGATAAATTCGTAGAACACAGAGTTTATGTTCACGAGGTAGGTCAAAGCAATGGCCTTCGACCTAGCAGTTAAATCTGTGAAGTCCGCGCCGATCTCTAAAGGCAATTGAGGGTACCCTACCCATTCGGCAAATGATATAGAAGCATTGTTCCCATTGAGCACAAGCATCATCGGACTGGCGCCCAAAAGACGTGGAATGCTGTATTCCACTGTTTGAGCTTCAGAACTAGTTTGCGAGAGATTGAAAGCGTAGTCGTATGTGAAGACGTAGGCATTCGAAATACTGACGTTTGAGTATAGAAGGGTGACGTTTAGCACATGATCTAGAGGGCTGAGTTGGAGAAAAGTGTTGTTAGGTTCAGGGATTTCAGAGTTGTGACCGAAGGAGTAAGTGTTAAAGGATACTGCTTGAGAGTAGGCTTTCGCCTTTGCAAAGACCAGAAGCAAGGCTGTCCCGTTCACGGATGTCGGAAGGCTGGCGTTCACGAAGCCAAGCCCATTGGAGGAGGTTGAAGAAGAAACATCATCGGTGTAGCCTCCGACAACTGCGTAGCACTGCAACCACGTCGGGATGGGAAAACCAGATTTGCCAGTGAATATCTGAAACGTATAGATAGTTTCGTTTTCGTCAATTCGACTTGCTGCCAGATCTATCGAAACCTCTAACAGAGGCTGGAACCTCATGTTCAGAGTTATGTCCTTGATTCCTAAGGCCGCTATGATTTCTTGGTAGGTAACTGAGTACACGTTATCGCTATTTAATCGGGAAACCTTGTCTAAACCCAATTCGTAAGGCTGCTGAGTTTCTGATCCCAAGCCGAAGTCTGTCGGAGCACCAACCTTCAGTTTTCCCCAATCCGAGGGTTCTCCTGAACTCAATAGCACGTATTCTGCCAAGCCTCGAGAAAGTTCAACTCCATTCATGTTGGACAGATCGTTAAGATAAGGTTGCACAACCTTAGCTGTGCTCACCATCGCCGACACGATGAGGATAACCATGAGCGAACACGCGAAAAACGTGTCCACCGAAGACGCAGGCATCCGTAGGTTCACACCCCTATGTCGGCATGACCCCCAACATTCCCATCAAGTAGCCTTGAGAAAGAAACAGAGAAACAAAGCCGGTCAGTGCAAGCATCGCTGAGTACTTGAAACCCGCAGCGAAAGTACCTTCGCTTATTTTCCCTATGAAGAAACCTGACATCCAGCATTG
This sequence comes from uncultured Candidatus Bathyarchaeia archaeon, assembly GCA_964348215.1. Taxonomy (GTDB): domain Archaea; phylum Thermoproteota; class Bathyarchaeia; order Bathyarchaeales; family SOJC01; genus CAYGBS01. The sequence continues at coordinate 32,671 of CAYGBS010000002.1, read as the reverse complement.
AAAGATTATACCTATGGAGAACATCACAATCTGCTGCTGCATGGCGCTTAACATGGCTGGTGAGGCACCTGGAACGCTTATCTGAGTGAGGACATAGACCGTTATTGCCACTATGGAGGTTGTGAGGGCTATCAGCACACTCCATACGAAGGCCAACACAACGTAAGGCTTGAGTGTCGACCTTTTGTTGGCTTCTATGTCCTTATTCTTTTCACTGTATTCGGACAGTATCTCCAACGCGTTTGCAGAACCTCCTCCAAACTCTATTGTTTCTATGAGGATCAAGAAGTAAACCAAGACTGGCCAGCTTCGAATCTTCTTTCTTATGTTGCCAAAAATCCTTCTCAGAGGAACCCCCCATTCGATTTGGCTGCGGACAAGCTTCAATGCTTTGCTGAAAGAGCCGTAACCTCTTCTCTTTGTGGCATGAATAATGCTTTTTACAGGAGAAAGGCCGATTTTTCTAGACTCGGTCACATCTCTGAGGAAGCTGGGCATGGCTTCTTCAGCGTCAAAGTTCTCTCTCGCGATCTTTCGATAAGCAATTGCAGGAGGTAAAGAAACGGCCAAGAGACAGAAGGTCACCAGCCCTGGTAATGTCAAAGCTTCAACGATGAATCTTAGCTGGGGTAGAAACATGGCAGCTGCAAGAAGTCCTGAAGCTGCTCCGCCTGAGATTAGGCTGTTACGGTAGGCTTCTTTGACAGAGATCAGGTTACTCTGACGAGTAAGGTTTGCTATTGCCATGAAGACGAACGTGATAAAGGGTGTTGTGAGAAAGATCAGAGCATACATGAGAGGCTCTGTCCCTGAAGAGGCTAGACCCACCGACAAATACTCAAACGTAGCTGTCGCGGACAACACAACGTACAAGATATAAACACACAGCGTAACAATCATCATAACTGCATAGGCTTCAACCAATGTTCCCAATCTTTCAATTGACCGAAATGCTGCTGCAGTCTGCACTTCTAGAACAGAGCGAAGTTTGCTTTTTAAGAAGTTAACCACGTCTACTCCGCTCTTCACTGAAGAAACATATCCTGCAAGGAAGTCTCGATAGGTTTTGGATGTTGCTTCTTCGGCTTTCTTATGCATCACGGTTAAAGGATCATACCCCAAGACCTCAACTTGCCGCACTACTTCTTTGGCTTCTTTATGAGTTTGGGGCAGTAAGGATATTTTACACATTTTTTTCCATGCATCATAGACTGCGATTCCGCTGGAAGCCATCAAAGTGAACAGCATCACGGTGAAGGAGAGCTCTCTGTCGATTTCGACAGTCTTTCCAGAAAGAAAGGCCATCATGGACCGGAAGATCCTTTTTAGCGGGTAGGAGCTTAGTGCCAATGCTACTTCACCTTAATTGGTCTCTGTGCGCATGTTTTTGGGGTTGTAGTAGTACTTACTCAAAACATCATTTACACTGCGGAAATCTCTGATGTTGCGTTCCGCCATGTGCAGCAACACTTCCTTTCTCCGTTCTAAATCATCCAGAACTTGCTGAACGGAAATGTCTAGGTTTTTCGCAATTTTGGCTATCAGATAGCTGTCGTCCCAGTTCTCTTCAAAAACGTCGACCGAGGCACTCCAAGTAAACACGTCTTTTATCGTGGTTGCATTCTTTATCTCAGCTACTCGAATGAATTTTCTGCTGGAAAGTCTCTTGTCACCGCCTAAGAATACAGGTTTTCTAACATGCTTCACTATGATTGCACAGTTCATAAGAGGAATAATGGACGATGGAATGTTCATCGGTCGCTGCGTTAGCCTTTTTATCGCTGTCTCCACGTTTTCCGCGTGTATCGTACATAAACCACCATGCCCCGTTGCAAGGGCCTGAAAGAGCACATAAGCTTCTTCACCTCGCACCTCGCCAACGATAATCAGGTCTGGACGATGTCTCACAGCGGACTTTATCAAATCGTAAAGAGTGATCTCTCCTTCACTTTCCGCTCCATACCCGGAGCGAGCGATTGTGGCAGCCCAATTCTCATGAGGCAGGTTGATTTCTGCAACTTCTTCCACAGAGATTATCTTATAGTTCGGTCTAATCAAACATGCAATTGCGTTCAGCGCAGTAGTTTTTCCTGCTCCTGTCGCCCCCATTATCATAACTGACATCTTGTTTTCCATAAGGAGCCACAGATAAGCAGCAATGTTTTCATCTATGGTCTCGTTTTCAATCAGGTCAACTATAGTGAACGGATCTTCACGGAACTTCCGTATAGTGAAGCTTGTTCCAGAAGGAGTAGTCTCCCTCCCATAAGAAACTGCTAACCGATGTTGCCCAGGCAGAGTAACGTCAACTATCGGAAAGGCTATACTAACATGCTTCCCTGCTTTGTGAACCATCCTTATGACAAAATCGTCAAGTTCCAGCTCCTCCTTGAAGAAAGCGTTCGTTCTAATGTTTTCGTATTTTCTATGCCAAAGAAAGATGTGTTTGTTCACTCCAGTGCAGCTTATGTCCTCTGCAAAGGGGTCACACATTAATGGATTGATTTTTCCATACCCAACGATGTTTCGTTCCAGATAGTAAAGGATTTTCCTGAGGCTTATAGGAGAGACATCCTTGAGCACTTTTTGATGTGAGTCAATGATTTCGGGCATCTGGGCGTGAAAGGACTCGCTAAGCGTTTGGTCTCCGTCAGGGGCTTGCAGTTCATATTCAAGAATGTTTTTCATTCTGACGAAAAGCTCATTCTCTTCCTTTGTTAGAGGCAGTTCGTCGACAACGTACAGGTAGGCTCCTGTTTCCTCGTTTTGGACTATTGAAGCGTATGAGAAAGGGGCTTTCAACGGATAAGTCTCAACTTCAACGTATCCTTCTGGAACAATAGACCTCTTCAGGTTTAGATAACCTGCCAACGTCTCTTCAGAGATGCTAAGCGTTTCCTCCTCACTCTTTTCCTTCTTCTGTTTTTTCCGTAGCTTCAGCTTCACACATTTTCCCTCCAAGAAGAAAGTCGAAGATTAACGGTGGAGCTGTTCATGTAACACTCCAAAAAAGCTGAACCAGACTCACTCGAATACTCTCCGAAAACAGAGACTGCTTTGGGGAGATACGCTCGGTTGGCAATATTGTACTCATGTATTGACCCTAAAGCGCCTTCAACCCAAGTTTCTGAAGACTCATTGCGAAGTCTAACCCAATAGTGTTTGTTACCAATAGTTGAGGGCAATTGCAAAACTGCATCTGAAGTTGAATTCGTTGCGGTCGTTAACGTTATGAGTTCATATCCCTTTGCTGCTACATGATTTAGGAGGTTTTCCATTTGCTCCACTTCTGGTATGGCTCGTAGGGTTGCTGTATAAGCGCCATAAGAAGAGATTAGAATGCCGGAGACGGTAATTAAGGCGAAGAAGGCATAGATGTAGCTTGGCGCTATTGCTGGCACTTTAGATTCCTCCTTGTACCCTTTCCAGCCTAATATTGCACACTAAGGTTTCAATTCTGACAAAGGCTCCATTAACATTGCTTGACACGGGAAGAGTGACCATATCGCTTCTTCCGTCAAAAGTTGCTTTGACAAAGAGAGAGCTTACCTGATAAGTTAAGTTGTAAACTTGTACACTTGTTGTTACGTTTACGCATGTGGATTTGATTGTGAATTCGCCTATGGCATTGATGGTGGCAGATGTGTTTAAGTTGATGATGTAAAGTCTGAGCGTGTTTACGGGTTTTCCTTCAGTGAAACCAGTTTCGCCTATGGTTGCTAGAGGGCGATAGGTGAGAGTTAGCTCCGGCGAGGGTGCCCCGGATGACAAGTAAAGCTGGGCCATTGTGAAGGCGCTTTGGTTAATTATCGCTCTTTTGTCGCCTTTCAGGTAATAAGTGGAAACTGTTACTTCAGCCGCCGGGAGCTCATAAACAACCTTCCCAACGCTGTTATTGAAAACTATGCTGTAGAACATGTTGCTGTCTGTAACGTTTACTAGTAGGCTTTTCGCTGTCGGGACAGTTTCGAATGTGCCACCTGAGTCCTCAAAGTGATAGACGCTGGAGGTGCCTGGAGACCATGTTGTAAGTCCCACAGAACCTTCGAAAGACTGCATGTTTTGCTTTGCCACAGCAATGTTGAGAACCTTCCCTCTTGCTTGGATTTTTGTCACTGAAACGTAGTAAGTAGCCGATACGATTACAGTGAGGGATACGAATAGCATTAGGAATGAGACAGGCAGTGCAGTGGCTCTTTTTGACAGTAAGAATCGTAATGCAGCCTTACTTTTTCTTCGACGCAATTAACATGCCCTCAATGGCAACCATAAGAAGCTAAGCTTCAGCCAATGCCTTCTTTTGAAAAAACAATAAGATGGTTTGTGTGTAAAATGATACTACACATCAGAATACAACATATGAATTTAAGATGTCAGTGCAGTTTGCAAAAAAAAGGGAACAAAGAAAGAAGGGAGTAGGGCTACCTTCTAGCTTGAGGCTTCTACGTTGCTTTCCTTATAGTATTGAGCGTTAGCAGTGAAGACAGTGATGCCTACAGTAACGCCAATATCATTGACTGAAATGTGGTCAGGGTTGAGTATGTACACGATCATGCTGTAGCCAGACTTCAAGATCAAGTCGTTTCCACTGGTACCCTGAGTTAACGAGTAGCTTGTGCTATCAATAGTCACTGAAGACGCCAAGAATGTCGAGTTTGTAGGTGCCACGTAGGATAGATCAGCGTTTATCGTATCTGTGGTTTTGTTGTACCAAACAGTGTTCCATGCACATTCTTGCCCTCGAACATTGATCTTGTCTAAGACTAAGTCACGACCACCAGTGTTGATTATTAGAAAGGCTGTTTCAGAGATTGAGGAGCCGTTGTGCCATGTGTGAAGCTTGTATACCTGTATGTTTTCTTCTTCTACTCTGGTTGTGGTAACGTTGATGGCGTAGAAGGTAACGACACCTGCGAGTAGCACTGAGACTACTAGGATGATCAGCGTTGTCACTACGGTGCTGAGCCCTTTCTTGTTCTTCAAAAGGCTTTTCATTTTTTTCTCTCCGTTTGTCGGCGGGAGTTTTGCTTTTAATAGGATAAGATAATTTGTGTGTAGAACAGCACTACACATCCGAGAAGCTACTTGAAATCCGTGTTTAGGCTTTTGCTCTAGAATGCCTAGAGAAAGAGGAAAGAAGGAAAGTTATTACACGGACGCTTCTACATTGCATTCTTTGTAGTATTGAGCGTTGGCAGTGAAGACAGTAATGCCTATGGTAACGCCTATGTCGTTGACTGATACATGGTCAGGATTGGATATGTAGAGGATCATGGTCCAACCTGACTTCAAGATTAAGTCGTCACTAGCTTGGCTAAACGTGTAGGCTGTTGAGCTGATGGTTATGGTTCCGCCGTCGCTAAGTGTCGAGTTGTACGAAAGATCGGTGTTTACAGTGTCTTGAGTTTTATTGTAATAGACTGTTGACCACGTACACTCTTGACCTCTAACAGAAATCTTGTCTATTACAACGTCCCGTCCACCCGTGTTAATTATGATTAAAGCTGCTTCTGCAAAGTTGGTGCCGTTGTGCCAGATGTGCTGTTTGAATAACTGCAAACTTTCTTCTTGAACTCGGGTTGTAGTCACATTGATAGCGTAGAAGCTGACTATTGTTGCAAGCAGCACCGCAACCACTAGAATGATCAGAGTGGTAACAACCGTGCTAAGACCTTTCCTGTTTCTCAAGATCTGTTTCATTATCTTTTCTCCGAACAGTCATTGGAACAAATATATCCCTCGGAGAAGTATGTTCATTTGTGTGTTAGGAGATGCGACGCAACTCCACACTAAGAATTAATGTTTATTTTTCTAAATAAGGTGACAGTATTTGGTTTCCTAAGATTTGGAGACTGCTTTCAGAGGCTCTTCGACATTCCACAATTCCGAAAAAAGCTTCTCCAGGGCTTTGACGAAGGCTTCATAACTTGTCCATAGGGCAGCAACCTTTGTTCGCTTTGCAGTTTTGCCGTTCTTCCTGATGGTTAGAAGGAGCTGCTGTTGATTTGTCAAGATAAACGTAGGAACATCTTCAACATCTGAAAGGGCGTATCTCACATTAATCTTCGTCATCTTTTCAGCAAAAAACCGGCTTTTCGGAGAGTCATTCGTCAGAAGTCTGATGTCAAAATCCCTCTTCGAAAGTTTCTCAAGCCTGTCTATGAAACCAGAATGGTAAAACCTAGGGAGATCTTCTTCAGAAGCAAAGACACTGATCGTTCCCTCTGTATTCTGGATTATCTTATTCGCTTTTAGATCAATTTGCTCTTCGCCCTCAAGAATCTGGAAAACCTCCTTTCTTCTACGCTGCATAACAGGTTGAGGAAGGGACAACCAAACGTCGATCAAAGCTTTCTTTTTCCTTTCCAGTCGCTGTATTCTCAGCTTCTTTGCTTCAATAAGAGCATCCAGTGCTCTTTCAAAAGGCGTGGCGATGAACTTCAAAGGCTTTTCGAACACAGATAAGACTAGGCCCTTCTTCTCCAAGTCTCGTAGTATCCTGTAGGTTTCTGTTCTATGAAGACTAAGCGCCTCAGAGATCTCACTTGCCTTTCGCTCTCTGGAACGGGCAAGATAGACATACACTCGAATCTCGTTCTTAGAAAGGCCGAGCTTTCGAAACATGTTTTCAATAAGCTCTATTGATTTTAACGGCCCTTTGTCCTTTCTGACGAATTTCCATGCTCCCGTACCATCGTCGTAAAGTCTTACAACCTTTTGAGGAGCTTCTACAACCGTCTCCACAGGTTAACCATCCCAAACATTCCAAATCCGAATCCAAATCTGCACTGGTTCGAGTTTGAGTTCAACTTCTATTTTATACTTCTGAACTGATAATCTGAATTGAAACTCAGCAAAAAAGTCTGAAACTCTACGGATATATTCTTGAAAAAGAAATATGAACGCATGTAAAATAAGCCGTATATTAAGACTGGAGATATATTTTGTTAGTGAAACTCTCCTGAACCATTATGAGGGCACAGAAGGGAGATTTGTGGATTACTTCGGAGAAGAAACAGAAAACATACGTGGAAAAAAGTGGAACTGGAAAACCTTCAAATCCACTGCAGACTACCCCGTCTCAGACAACCTTCTAGACTGGGTCATTGGACAAGAACGCGCCTTGAATGAATGCTATCTGTGCCTCGAAGAATGGGTTTACAAACTCAAGAATCTTGAAAAGGAAAATTGGTATGACGCGTGGAAAGACCACAAGAAGGAGAAACCCAATGCCACAAAAGCAGCTCCCCCAGGTCCCTATCTCCTCTTGCTAGGCGACCCCGGAACTGGGAAGTCTCTCATCGGAAGAGCACTCGCAGCTCATCTCACTGACCTGTATAAGAAACATAGAATACAACTTCAAGATGTTGTCTGCTGGCAAAACAACATAATTCCAAGTGAACCCAAAATCTCTTCCCAACCAGCAGGTGAAGGAAAAAAGATCATTTTCAAGGAAAAATTGAAAGAAACTAAAAAGCAGTTTCTCCAAAAAGTTGGAATAAAAGCCCTAACCTACCTGATGGTTACAGTGGCCACCATCTTCATGTTTGCTGGTTTCTACTATTTATGGCAACAAAAGCTCCAATGGGACGCTAATGCAGCAACAGCTCTCGGAGTGCCCGTCCAAGAAGCATACGCAGGCAACTTTGCCAGATACATGTTGGACGCTTTCGTCTCTATAGGCACCACTACCTTTCTTCCTGCAGGAATGATGCTCATGTTCCTAATACTTGTAGTTGTATTAGGGCGATTTGGAGCAATGGGAGGCGCAAAAGGCATCGGAGGCGCCCGAGCAACGACCGTGCCTAAACTCATAGTAGATAACTCCAAAAAAGCTGCTCCTTTCATAGATGCAACAGGCCACGGCTCTGCCCAGCTGTTCGGAAGCATCGCTTGGGACCCATTGCAGACTGGCGGTTTAGGAACACCAGAACACCAAAGAGTATCTGCAGGCGACGTACATCGCGCACACATGGGCATCCTGTTCATCGATGAGATCAAAAACTTGAAACCCGGCGAAGCAGTAACTCTGCTGACCGTTTTGGAAGATGGACAGCTTCCTATAACTTTGAGAAGCCGCTGGGACGAAGGTAACACTGCGGCAATGGCTGTAGCTACTGAGCCAGTACCATGCATGTGCTTCTTAGTAGGGGCTGGAAACTTCGATAGCATAGGACAAATCCACCCTGCTCTTATGGACCGAATCTACGGGTATGGAAAAGTGGTGAGAATGAATAACGATATGCTCAACAACATGGAAAATCGTCGAAAATACGTTCAATTCATCGCCCAAGAAGTTTCGCGCTTTCACCTGATTCCTTACAGCAGAGATGCGTGTAAAGAAATCGTCGATGAAGGACGCAGACGTAGCAACAAGAGAGACGGATTGACAACGAGATTCCGACCGATGATATCAATCGTGAAAACTGCCGCAACCTTAGCGATAAGAGAAGGCTGTAAAACAGTTGAGAAAAAGCATGTGAAAGAAGCCATAGGAAAACACTGCAAAACGATTCAGAAGCAGATTCTTGAACACCAAGTAAGCGAGAGGGGTAAACTTCTTGAAATCAAACCAGATGGCGCTAGGCTGGGACAGATCTACGGTCTAGCTGTTGTCTCTGATCCTTACAGCGGTGAAATGACAGGAAACGTGCTAACTGTGAAGGGATTTCTGGAAAAACGGGACAACGGAAACAACAACAACTTGAAAGGATACTACAAAGTAACCGGAATCGCAAAAGGTGGGAAGGAACGATTTATCATTGACAGTGTTGCTAAAGTCAGAAGTGTCATTCTGCAGAAATACAAAGTGGACATTGCCCAAGACTATTTTACACACATAGACTTTGCCCAAGCATACGGTGTCGATGGCCCAAGTGCAGGGGTCACCATGACCATTCTACTCTGCTCTCTAATAGAGGGGAAACCGATCCGTCAAGACGTAGCTGTCACCGGTGAAATCAACGTCGGCGTAGACGGCGAAGTACCTGTGACTGCCATCGGTGGACTTCATGAAAAGATTAAAGCTGCTGAGGCATGGGGATTTCGCAAAGTTGTAATTCCGGCGAAGAACTACAAACATTCGATAGAGCCTAGAGACTATGACATAAAGGTCGTGGCCGGGGAGACATTGCAGGACTATCTTAAAGAATGTCTAGTTGATCAACGAAAGCCTTTCTACGGACTAAATAAAGTTGATCTCGGCAAGTAATCTTCGAATTCTAGCGAACCGCCAACAGGCTTTCTAGGTATGTGAAGACTTGTCACATACAAACTCTCTTATCCCACGCAAACATGGAAAAACATGTTGCCTTGGTGTAGAAATTGGTGAATGTCGTTACAGAGATTCGCAGTTTTTACTCAGTCAAAGAGATAAATGAAGCCTTGGAAGACGAGATAGAACAATACAAAGCTGTGGCTGATGAATATAGTCAATGGCTTGGCTCCTTTCTGCGAGACTCAGAATCTATGCAGGAAAATGAAGAATGGAGCAAGAAGATAGCGGCGCTGCAGAAGAAAAAACCGAAGGGAAAAGGCAAAACTGCGAAGCAGAAGGGAAAGTCAAAGAAGACACAAACGCCAGCCGATTGGATCCAATTTAAGGAAATAATGCTCAGTGCATCTGAGCAAGGTGAGGCTGAGATTCTTTTTGAAGCTATAGAGGAGATTAATGGAAAAATAGAGCAGTTAGAAAGAGTGAAAGATTCAACAGCACAGCTGGAAAAATCCGGGCTTGGAAAAGACATTATTTATGTGACTTACATTTGTGATGGAGTGCCAGAGAAAATCGTCCTCCGCCACAAGAAGGACCAGGAATTCGCCAAGAAGTTCAAATATTTGGCTGATTTCTCCATCTTGAAAGCAACATAGATGCCAGATTTCCGAGGAAGATTGCTAGGAAACCCCCCTCAGAGACTTGAGACTGTGTCTGTAGTGGGAGCATACACACAAAGGAAGAACTGGCAAAGCGAAGGGTGAATGTATATCAGATCCATTAAACTTTCCTAAGTAAAAATGGGGTATTGAGTATTTGCCCATCAACTAGCTCTTCCAGCGTTGCGGTGGGGGTTAAGGTTCGCAGTTTGTCAGGCATTAAGCTAGCCGATGAATTTGAAAGCGGGAAAGTAATTAATTTTGACGTCAAAGCGCGAATGGAGGAGAAAGAACGTCGAAGCGGATGGGTTAGTGTGGATTTTGTCCTGAAGGTCGGAACCAAACCGAATGTGGTCAAGTTCGACGTGGAGGGGATGGCTACACTAGAGGGAAAAGATGAAGAAATAAGAAGAATGCTGGAGGCGGACCCTGAGACACAGGTTCCACTAGTATTTCAGAGAGTGTATCAACATGTATTTTTGTCGATGTATCTGTTGGCCACTTTGATCAATGCTCCCTATCCACCAGCAAATCTCCTTAACTCGAATCAACAGCAAATGCCCTTAGTTCAGATGGATCAGAGCACGTTGATTGCCGAGGAAGAGACGCCACAGCCAAGGAAATCCGTCGCCGAGACTAAGGAAGAGACGATCAGCCAGACAAACGGACCTGCTGCGGCTCCAGAAAGGGAAAGAGCAGTGCAGCCAGTGCAGACAGGCGCAGGCCCACAAGAGATAGCGGTGTCAGAAGAAGAGCGAACGTTTGAAACCTCCCCAGAAGCCAGAAAAACTGAAACAAGCCGACCAAGGGGATAAGCTTCCGCCAAAGTGTAGGCGGTCAAAAGCAAAGCCTTTCCGCTACTCAAGTGCAGCTGCCGAGGTTCCCACATAGATTTTTGAGAATTTTTTTATCAAATCCTTTTGGCTGTAAGCAGCACAACTTGTCTTGAAGAACTCGCTCATTCTCTCGCTTTCCAACCCAACTCCTATCACCATGACATCTTTCTGCTCCAATTCCTTGATGCTTCTTGACAGCGCAGAAGGCATGTTTGGATAGCCGTATGGCCACCCATCAGAGAGAACTATTAAGAATCTTTGGTCGTCAAACCTTTTCGCAATGATCTCTCCCGCAACTTTGATAGCATCAGCCATATACGTCAACCCGTCGAACTTCACGCCTCCAATTCTTGCTCGTACTCTATGAGAATACGCTTCTGAAATGTCCTTCAAAATGTAGAGACGATCGCTGAAACCGAAGAATACCCACGAGCCTGGGTCCATTAGAAGTTCTTTCGCGGCTTCAGCAACGCAGATAGCCAGTGCACGGCCAAGCGACCCCTTGATTTGCATACTTGCACTCACGTCAAACAGAAGTGCCCAAGCATAACTTCTGCTCAGATACTCATGCTGCTTAAAAACATCAGTTCGGGGGCTTCTGCTTGCAATCTTTTGGATAACCTCAGGAAGGTCTAATTGCCCCATCTCTTTCCTCGGGTCCTCGTCTAACGCATCAGCAGCAACTCTAAGACTATCCAGCAGCCGTCGACTTCCTCCTCTAAGCAAAGCCCTAGCTCGCAAATATTTAGTGTAATCTTCTTCAGGAAACTCAGCAGACTTGAATTTCGTCAGTGCTATATGTTCCCGAATTCTTTCCAAGATTTTTTCCTCTCGGGCTCTTTGGTGAAACCAGCTGTCGAAAGCTTGTGAAGCCTCCATTTTTGTCTCTTTCTTCCAAACGGAGTCCATAGATTTCTCCGACGGTATCACCGTGCCCAAAGTTTCCGATGATTTCCTGAAAACTCTTTCAATTTCGGATTCAGACAGCATGTTGCTCTTGGAGAATACTGTGCTTGGACCCGTTTGTTCGGTGTATGGCAGTGAGGGAGCCTCCAAGATGGGACCATGGGATTCTAGGGTTTGAGTTACCTTATCTGCTGTTTGACTGAGAACGTCGCTGATGTGGATTTTCTCCTTATGCAGTGATACTAGGATTTTTTCTTTAAGCAGACTCACTTCTCTAGCAAGCTGGTTGACTGAGTCTTCCGCTTCAGGGAGAAGACTGCCCTTCACAAGGCCAATGTTAGTCTTTGATAGTAGAGCTGCCATAATTCGAGTGGCTGGATTGAAAATTCTTTCTACAGGTTTCATCTTCGCAAAGGCAAGGGCATTTGCGAAAGCTAGGTCCATAAGTTTGTCAGGGTGCGATTTCAAGATGTAGGCGTTGACACAAGCATCAATGACTAGATTTTTAGAGAAAGCTTCGGCAAGGCTAATCTTGGAAGTAGGGATCGTTGTCTTGTCTTCAATCGGCATTAAAGTACGGGTTGTCAGATGGAAAACGCAAGCTCTGAACAATCTTCCAACATCAGCCTTTCCAACAGGATCCTCTGGAAATTCAAATCCTAAGAAAGATATCGTGTTCTCCTTTGACAAGGAAGGTAAAGGCAACGTTATGTTGAAGCCTGCTTTATCTTGTGTAAGTATTGGCTGTAGAAGCTTTGGATCTACACGAATTCTTGTGGCCGTGTAGTCTTTTTGAAGCGAGATAGATCGAGCGTATTCAAGAAATCCCATAAGAGCTCCCGTAATTCCTGCCATAATCCAAAGCTATTGTTGTTTTGGAAAAACTGATTCAACGATTCTCCTAACATCGGCTTGCACTTCGGTATTGTCACTAGTCAACGCGATGATGGTCTCTTCAGCAGCAACATTAGGAGTGTTGCCATCGTGGATGAGAGTAGCCCAGTTTATCAGGTCGCCGAGAGAAGGACCATAGGGGAGATCTCCTGCCTTGTACTGTCTTCGCAGTTCAGCTCCGCACCGCACAACTTTATATGCCGTATCTTCATCAATCTCAGACCTTTTCAAGAGCATTTTTACTTCAAGAGGTGAAATCTTGTCTCCGACGCTTGTATAGTCAAAATTGATCCACACAGCCATCCGCCTTCTCATGGCGGCATTCAGAGGCTTCGTTCCCGCGAACTCTGCTGAATAAGGGTTCATGCTGACTATCAAGTAACCGTACTTATGCCTCTCCACAACTTCATTGTCCTTCTCATTCAATACAAGGTGGCCTCGTGTGTCAAGAACTGGGTTAAGCCTTGTGGCAACATCTTGTTTCATCATATTGGCTTCGTCGAGGTACATTATCCCGCCATTTCTAAGCCATCTCGTTACCATTCCGTCAATCCAGTTTTCTTTACCAAGACCTATGAAACGTCCAATCAAGTCGTAAGAGGATGTTTGAAGGCCGCAGTTGACTTCCCAGACTGGCAAGCCGCAAAGCTCAGCCACAAGATAGACGATATGGGTCTTTCCCGTTCCTGAGGGACCTATGAGGGAACATTGGTTGAAGTAATAGAGGGCACGAACTATGCGTTCTACGTAGTGTTGGCCGCTGTCGATGTACTCAGGAGTGCCCTTGGGAATCATGTCAGCAAGATGGGCGAAGCTATAGTTCGGGTGAAGATCGTATTTTTGAATATCGTATTTGTGGTAAAGAGGAGACTGAGACATCGGGCGTTCTTTGTCTATGGACACAGTTATTTTACAGTTATCTCGCTGAAGAGAGGTAACCTTTTGAACTCTGCTAGCTTCTTCCGTCTCCTTCAAGCCTTGGTGTCCATAGCTCAAAATGCGTCGCCTCAATAACTAGTAAGAGGTCGGGATATAATAAATATTGCGTACTATGACTTGCGATATGCTATTCTTATCTGAAACCCAACTGCAGTTTAGCAGACATGTACTTTAGAACATGTGCGTAAAGACGGACAACATACAAGGGCTTTTAGTAACCTACAATTGAGAAACTAAACAAGGCAGTGCACTGTATGAGCCAAGAAACGAGCCGTCCTCAGCAAATCGCACAATTGCCAATCAAAGAAGAGAAAAAGCAGGCCAGATCGGGGCAGATATCGCTTGAAGAGCTTCTTGACTCGTTGAAAAAGGTGCAAGAAGATGTTGGCCAAATCTGCGAATTGACCTCTGAGGAAAAAAGGCTAGTAGCAGCCTTCTTTGAATCATTCTTGAAACTCATGAAGCCACTTGCATCAGCATTACCTGTTTCTGCAGACGCACTTCCAGAGGAACTCGGCAACGTGGCCCAAGCGTACATGGCCCCTACAGGTCATCTTATACTTAAGCATCAGGATGGAAAGGTGGAATTGAGGGATTTGAGCAAAGAGACACAGCGGAACCTCATGATCCGTGTTGTCAAAGAAGTAATGCCAAAGTTCAGGCAGCTAACTAGTGCTCATAGACGAGATATTGAAGAAAGAATCACATTCTTATCTCTGGTTACCAAAGAAATCCAGAGGATATCAAAAGCCTTTTCCACAGCAACTGCTGAGTAGTCTCAAAGGCCAGCAAATGCCATTGAGGTTTAGACCATGCAGCATTCTTCCTCATCGAGAAGAATTAGCCCAGTTCCCTACGCCATTAACGTTGCTGAAACTTTCTTTCACAGTCCTAGCCGCTGAGGCAAGATCCTGACTAACAGGGCATATATGGCTTCGATGCAGAGAGGAGGGGATTGACATTTGCCCTTGAAAAGCTTTATTGCAAGAAATTTCTCTGTTCAGACTGACCTTTAACCTTTCAGAAGCCTCATCAAAACAATGCCTAGCAGTAGGAACACAATTTCGACAACGGAGTTCTTCGTGTTAGTTTCTTTATGCAGCTCAGGTATGAGATCTGTGGTAGCTATGTAAATGAAACCTCCTGCAGTAAAGGCGAGAACATGGTTTATGCTTGGCAGATATTGAATAAAAAAGTAGGTAATCAAAGCTCCTATTACGGCCAATATTGCAGTTAGAAGATTGAAGAAGAGAGCCTTCGTTTTGCCAAACCCTCCATAGAGAAGAACCCCGAAGTCACCGAGTTCTTGGGGAATTTCGTGCATTAAAACCGCTATAGTGGTGACTATTCCAAGAGAAAGAGATGTGTCATAAAGGAAACTTGCAGCGATAGCCACACCGTCGACAAAGTTGTGAACCCCATCACCAACGAGGTTTAGGTAAGCAAACGGATGGACGGGACACTCTTTTTCATGGCAATGACGCCACAAGCTTTTTTCGAGCAGAAAGAAAACGACGATACCAAGAACAACGGCTATAGATATGCTTTCATCAAATACAGAAAAGGATTCAGGGATTAGATGGAAAAAAGCGCCTCCTAGCAAGGCACCCGACGCAAAACTGACCAAAATCAGAAGAATCTTCTTCAATATCTTCTCTTTCAAAGCGAAAAGCAGTACTCCAACTAGTGATACGATGCTGACGGAAAACGTGGAGAATAGAATCAAGGCAAGAGTGAACATTTCACTTCTTCCTCCTAGTTATATTTTCAGCTAATAAAACATCTGTCGCAAAACATCTGTCGCTCATCAAGCCAGCCAACTGTAGACCATTGTCTACGGCACACCTACCTAATAAATAGCAAGCATTAATACATCCGATAACCTAATGCTATATCAAGAAGCATGCTTGAAAGAGAATTGAGCAGTGGAGCTGACAGAGAGATGCGGGAGAACCGTGTAGCCATAATCATTTTCGTGACACAGTTATTCTGCATGCTCTTCACAAACTCTACTCCAAAAATTTCCGGTTCCAATGCGGCTTCTGTAGAATGGAGCTTTGCCGCAGCAGATGAATTGCGCAAATTGGCCTACGTTGATCATGGCTCAGTTGAAGTGGTCATCGGTGTACAAGATGTGTTGTCAAAAGATCAAGCTGAGCTAATGGATTTGATATTGAAGTATGAAGGTAAAGTGGTTAACAAAGTTTCCTTTGGTGACAGCGTTGAAGAGGCGATAACTGTAGATGTACCTATCCCATTAGTTGATTCATTTGTTAGAGAAGTACAGGCTATTCGAGCTTCAAACTACGTAGAGCCGAATTTCAGATTTAGAACTCAGTCAATCCCGAACGACACCTATTGGGAACAACAATGGGGGCCGTCAAAGATAGAGGCTGATTACGCTTGGAACCTAACTATTGGTGACCCCTCCGTACTTGTGGCAGTAGTCGATACTGGAGTAGACTGGACACATGATGACTTGTCAGATAACTATGTTCCGTTGGGATACGATTGGGTTTATGGAGACGCAGATCCCATGGACGATAACGGTCACGGAACTCATGTAACAGGCATAATAGCGGCAGTTTTGAACAATGAACTAGGTATAGCGGGACTTGGTCAGGTTTCCGTGATGGCTGAAAAAGGTTTAGACTGGAAAGGAGAAGGATACGAAGATGACCTTGCCAATGCCATCGTTCATGCTACAAATCAAGGCGCTGACATCATAAGCATGAGCTGGGGAGACTATGTAGACAGCGTGCTAATTCGTCGTGCCATTACGCGTGCTTACAGCTCAGGAGTCTTGCTAGTCGCAGCCGCCGGAAATGATGGAACAGATCAAAGGATGTATCCAGCAGCCTATGATGAAGTCATCTCTGTAATTGCAACAGATCAATTTGATCAACCTGCAGGGTTCACCAATCACGGTCAATGGGTTGAGCTATCAGCTCCAGGCGTCGACGTTTATTCAACTTTATTGAATGACGGTTTCGGTTACAAGAGCGGCACATCCATGGCCGCACCTCACGTTTCTGGCGTTGCTGCATTAGTTTTGAGCCTGTACCCTGAGGAAACTCTAGATGACTTAAGGACAAGGCTTGGCAACACAGCTGATGATTTGGGCGAAGCTGGGTTCGACTATTATTACGGATATGGCAGAATCAACGCAAAGAAAGCTGTCGCAAGCCTCAACCCTAACATAGCTATCACCGATGTTTCCCTAGAGAAGACAATTGTCGGGCAAGGTTTCGATGTCGATCTCTATGTAAGAATCGTCAATGAAGGCGTTAACCCAGAAAGCCTTAGTGCAGGTGTCTACGTGAACGACACGCTAGCTCAAGTAAAGAACATCACAATTTCAGGAATGGGTTCAGCCACTTCTATGTTTACGTGGGACACCACCACCTATGTAAAAGGTAACTACATTGTGAGCGCGCATGTTCAACCAGTGGAAAATGAAAGCTACATCGAGGACAATACTCTCGTCGACGGATGGGTAATTGTTGGTCTATCTGGCGATGTAGATATGGACCATGCTGTGGACATTTTCGACATTGTAGCAATTGCCGGAGTGTATGGATATAAGAAAGGAGACTCAGAGTATATTTCGAATTATGACATAAACGGCGATGGGCAGATCAACATACTTGACATAGTTATTACCGCTGGCAATTACGGACAAACGGCTTAGTAACGCTCACAACCGTGAAATAATCTAGTCGGATTGAAAACTACGGCAAAATTAGCTTTTCAGGCTCTCCAGAGGAAAATTAACTTTCTTCTCTACAGCCAGAATATGATTGAACTCACCGTCGGCCATTATCATATGTCTCGAAGTTTTGGGAGGAAGTTTATTTCCGCTTAAACCTGCTTCCACAACTTTTTCTTTTGTGACCAACCAGCCGATTCTCCAAGACATTACTTTTATTCGGGGAGTTTTATAGTCAACGAAAACGACAGGAATCCTGATGCATCCTAACTCTCTGAGAGCATTAAACCTATGATGCCCGTCGAGGATTATGTTTGTGTCTTTGTCGACGGCAATGGCGAACTTCAGAAGATTGTCAGATCTTATCTCTCTTTTGAGCTGTTTAAGATGCTCCAAGTCCACCTCTTCATGCGCTCTCAGCCTTTTTAGTGCAATTAGTTTAACTTGCGATAGGTGTTTGGTGTTCCTCCAAAGTTTTCTCTTCTTCAAGCGAAGCATGATTACACCTCAAAGAAAGAGGCAGCAAGTAATCTCCGAGAGTAACACACTATCACCATAGAGGTTTCATGTAACGTTATTTTACATCTAGCCATGGATATAGTTCTCTGAGTTTTCGCATGGATTCGTCTACTTTTTCTTTTGGATACTCGTAGGGAGGTAACTTTCCATTCAAGTAGTCGTCAAAAGCTTGCATGTCAAAGTGGCCATGGCCACACAATAAGAACAATATCGTTTTCTCTTCACCTGTTTCCTTACATTTCAGCGCTTCATCAACTACGGCTTTGATGGCATGGGCTGGTTCGGGGGCTGGTAATATCCCCTCAGTTTTGGCAAAGAGAGTTGCCGCTTCAAATGCTTGAACTTGGTTGTAAGCTCTACTCCTTATGGTTCCTTCCATATTCAGCAGACAGAGTGTTGGAGCCATTCCATGATAGCGCAAACCACCAGCATGTATAGGCGGAGGCACAAACATATGACCCAGCGTATGCATCTTGACCAGTGGAACTATTCGAGCTGTATCCCCATGGTCGTAGGTGTAATACCCTTTTGTCACCTTAGGACAAGCCGTGGACTCTACAGCTAGAAAATCTACGTCTTTGGCAGACTTCCCTGAGACCTTGTCATAGTAGAAAGGCCAATACAATCCGGAAAAGCTACTACCGCCCCCTATACAGCCTACAATCATGTCTGGATAATCATCTGCAACATCTAATTGCTTCTGAGTTTCCAGACCAATTACTGTTTGATGTAGAAGAACGTGGTTGACTACGCTTCCAATAGAATATTTCGCTTCATCGCTCGTGAGGGCATCCTCTATAGCCTCGCTTATTGCTATCCCGAGACTCCCAGGGCTTTCACGATCTCTTTCCAAAATCGCCCTCCCGCTTTTCGTTTTGCTTGTGGGGCTTCCAAAGACCTCCGCTCCCCAAGTTTCCATCATGACTTTCCTGTAAGGCTTTTGGCGATAACTCGTTCTGACCATGTAGACTGTCGCTTTCAGTCCGAACAACATGCAGCCGAAGGCCAAAGCGGAACCCCACTGTCCCGCACCTGTCTCAGTAGTTAGCCTTTCTATGCCATCTTTCTGAGCGTAGTATGCTTGAGCGACGGCTGTATTGGGCTTATGACTTCCTGGAGGGCTTACTCCTTCGTATTTGTAGAGGATTTTTGCAGGAGTCCTCAATGCTCTCTCGAGATTTGTCGCTCTGTATAGCGGTGTTGGTCTCCATGACCGATAGACCTCTCGTACCTCCCTTGGTATGTTTATCCAACGTTCTTCGCTGTATTCTTGCTTAAGACACTCGCTTGGAAATAGAGGTGGAGGTAGTTTTACGGGTTCTCTAGTTTCAGGGTGTATCATTGGTGGCAACGGTTTTGGAAGATCCGGCAGAATGTTATACCATTGTTTAGGTATTTCTTCTTCGGCTAGAACTATTTTCTTGGTTGTCATGTGTTCACCTGTTTTCAAGTTCAATGGGTAAAGATTTATACCTCAAAGCCGAAATATAAACTTTATAGAGCAGAGTTCTACATTGAGGGTTAGATTTGTGGAGTCAAATTGAAAAGCACTTCAAAGATCTTCCAGCACAATTAAGAGTCGCAAAACTCCTTTTTCAAAAAGGTTTCCAAGTAAGGAAAGACGGAAGAGTCGTAAGCGATGGAATCGAAATAGCTCACTCTCAAATAGCAAAAGCAGTAGGAGTCGAGCGGAGAGCAGTCGACAACACCGTTAAAACCATTCTATCAATACCCAAGTTGAAAAATATCTTCATAAACCTCAAACAAGTGTGCTCGCTACAGGAAGTTGCCAGAGAGTTTAACTTAGGCGTAATCATTTTTGTGCCTAATAACGCTAGGCAAAGAGGAATAATAGCCAATGTTGCAAGGAAAGTTTCAGAAGAAGACCTGAGTATCAGGCAAGCTCTAGCAGAAGATCCAGATATAAGTGCGCATCCTAAACTTACTCTCATCATTGACGGAGAAATCCCCTCGGAGCTGATTAATGAAATAAGAAAGCTGCCAGGAACCCGAAGTGTTACTGTATATTAAACAGCTTCTCCAGAAGATCATCATGCACAACAGGTTATGACGAGTGCAGTGCGAAGCATGTTTAACTGAGCTTACAGTAGACTCATCGTACTAACAAAGGCTTTGGCCCTTCAGCGACACTCTCAGAGGCGACCCGTAGGTTTTAACTCTCCAGCAAGCTCCAGCATAGTTTCAGTTTCTCGAGATGCTGCGGCCGTCTGCTTTTTTGACATGGCAAAAAACTGGCATTCTTAAACCACTTCCGAAAAATCGATAGCACTCGGAGTTCAGCAGTAACCAGTAGCGTGGGATTCGAAGCCTTCAAGGCGTCCAGGAGTCACTCAACGACGCAGCCTCAAGGTGTCTCAGCAAAGCATTGCTGTGTTCATAAGAAAAAGAAGGGTTTTTGTGAAGATGTGAGCCTACTAGCCTAATATCTTCTAAAATTTCTCTTCGGTCTTCGTTTGCGATAGCATTCTCGGCAGTAAACCGGTCTATTTGGGTCTGGCTTGAAGGGAACTTCACATTCTTCACCGCAATCAGCGCAAACTGCCTTATGCATCTCTCGAGTTTCTCTATACGACAATTGGACTACACCTCCAATTTAATATGTACGAAAAACTAGCATTCTCTACGAATTCTAATTCTCGCGTATCTAACCATTAACTAATTGACTATTTAAACCTATGCATCTCCAATTAGAACCTTTTAGGGACCCAGCAAATATGGCTTTGAAAGTTGTCCGTACCGTTTATATATGATGAAACGTTTCTACAGAGTACATTGGATCAGGGATAAGAGGAAACTTGGAAGTTTAGCCAGACTTTTGGTTTCTTTTTGCTTTGAAATCCTCTTTCAACTATAAGTGAGGTGATGTTATGCCTTCGCATGGTTCACTATCTAAAGCAGGCAAAGTCAGATCGATAACTCCTAAAATGGACTCTAAGAAGAATAGCTCTTCAGGTCCAAGAGTCAGCAATCGCAGATTGTACAATAGACGCATTATTTTGGGTGGTGGCAACAGTCGGTATAGGTCTCGCAGAAGACGTCGCTGAGAACATGGTTCTTCTCATTCAAGCTGAGGATTTTTGAGATGGGAAAAGTTAGAAGAGAGGTGTGAACCTTAAGGTAACGTGTGAAGAAGGGGTAAGCAGGAAGAGCAGATAGTGAACTGTATGCAATATGGAAACATGACATTACGAGATAAGGGGGGCCTGCGGAAACATAGGTCAACGCTACGTGGGTCTTATATTCTCAATCGTGGTTAGTCTAGTTGAAAGGTGACAGATCAATATGCCTCATAAACTTCGAAAAACCCACAAGAAGCGAGGGTCCAGAACAGTTGGTTACGGTAGAGTCGGCCAGCACAGAGGAGGAGGTCAAAGGGGCGGTCATGGGAAAGCTGGTCGCCGCAAACATCTGCGGTCATACGTATTGAGGTATGAACCAGACTATTTTGAGAAGAAGGGTTTCAAGCCTCCCACCAAGCCTGAGATAGACACCATCAATGTAGGCGAGTTAGACGAAGAAGTCAACAGACTTCTGATCGAAGGTAAAGCCATGAAAAAAGCTGATGGCATTCACATTAACCTGAAGAAGCTTGGATACGACAAGCTTCTGGGAGGTGGACAGGTAGCGCACCGGTTCATCGTGACAGTTGACTCGTATTCAAAGTCTGCTGCTGAGAAAATCGGGAACGCTAAGGGGAAGATTCTTCAGAAAAAAGAAGTCAAAGCAGTTCAGCCACGTACGACAGAGGAAAAATCTCAAGGTATGGCTGAAAGAGCTACAGAACTTACTGAAGTCAAAGGAATCGGAGTGAAGCGGTCGGAGAAGTTGAGGAGCATAGGTATAGAGTCTGTTGATGATCTAGCCCAATGGAAGCCTGATGGCCTAGCAGAGAAGATGAGCGTTTCAGAGAAGACTGCTTCTAAATGGATAAAAAACGCAAGCAAGCTTTCATCAGCAAGTTAAGAGAAATGTATACACCACTCGAATTTTTTCTTTATAAATTCAATGAAATCCTTTGTCTCGCAATTTCCTTGCTGCATGCGCCCCAACAGGAAGCGGGCTATTCATACTTATAACGGTAAACACCGCAGAATAAGAATGAACGGAAACACGGGGAGAATTAGTCTTAAAATCAAGCAAGCATGACGGCAGGGTGGGATTCGAACCCAACCAACCAACCAAAAATAACGCTGCATCCAATGTACAGTCCAATATTTCTCCACAACCTATAAAAACTGATGCACGCCCGCAACCAACCCCACTTAATGGTTGAACGGAATTTGTAATCTCACACGGTAATCTTGCCCTTGCTGAGGTTTTTTCCTTTGGCGAGAGATTATAAAGGTCGAAACCAAAATGAGATCTATGAAGCTTCAAGAGACTGATCACGGCACCGTTATTAATGTTCATGTGAGACCAAACTCAAGGCAGCCTCAGG
>CAYGBS010000002.1:0-10526 GCA_964348215.1 uncultured Candidatus Bathyarchaeia archaeon | reverse complement strand
AGAGAAAGCCCGGTGAAAGGTAGAACTAATAGAGAGTTGATAAGTGAACTTTCGAAACTCTTCAAGAGAGAAGTAAGAATTGTCTCAGGGTTCCGTTTGAAGAACAAGAGGATTTTGATTAAGGACGCGGATATTGAGGAAGTTAATATGGGTCTTCATCGTTTGATTTCCAGCAATGTTTGATTGCGCTCGTGCATATCGCAATCCTTTAATTGCGCACGCACACCGTGTCGGCTCGTAAACGAGGTTCATAAAGACAAAGAAGTTGAAACCCGAGATCAAGATTTCCATCAACCACAAAACGATCGCGGTCTTCAGCAAAGAAGCCCGAAAACTCGCAAAGAAGAGAAGCAGTGATTACATTGTGTAGGAAACTCTAGCACGTAACGCTCAAATGACGGCATTTACAATTGAATTTTGCCTATATTATCAAGGGTTTGAAGAAGCCACAGCATTGGTTCCAAATGAATTCCTTTTCTTTTTCGAGCACTATATCCCCTAACTAGATGCAATAATTTTTCCAACATTAACTTAGCTTCCACGATTTCAATTCCTTTTCCAAGAAGTTCTTCTCTTTTCTTGTCTGATACTTTAACGCAGGCAATCTTACGTTCAACCTTGATTTTGTCTCCCCACCCCAACTCTTTCGATTTCCTCGCAAAGTTCTCATGGTGTTGAAAATCTTTCTGAGTTTTCTCTAAAGGTTTGTTCCATCTTTCAGAACAGCTGATGAGTATGACCTGTTTCTGGGCTGGATTGATCGCAATCAAGTCAATGTCAAAAGGATAAGTGCTTTTTGACACAGCTGGATGGTCGATATCCTTAATTCTCTGAAAAACTCTACCGACTTCAACCACACACCCCTCCGCATATTTGAAATAGCACTCAGCAAGAGCCTCTAAGCCCGACCCCCATTCTCTAAGTCCTGGCAAACTGATTTGCACCAGAGCAAGATAGCTTCCATGGATTGATTAAATGTTCTAAAGAGAATGAAATTTTCTCTCTTGCCCCTCTCTCGGTAGAGAGGAGGGAGCTCGGTGATCTTCTTAGTGGCCTAAATTCCTAGTTATGGAATTTCTGTATGGTTCTTGCCAAGATCTTTCGTATGAGTATTCTGAGATGAGAAGAGAAGGCGCGTGAGCCATTGCAGTTTAAGAACATTCACATGTTCAGATTTTGAGGTATCCGTTTCTTCTCAACCAGTCTTTCTGATTCTTTTTGTATCGCCATATTACATCTCCTCTCTCGTCAGATTGGAAATCCCAAGGAGAGATAAGAACTACATCGCCCTTCCGTATCCACATCCTTCGTTTCATCTTTCCTCGAATTCTGCAAAGGCGTTGCTTTCCATCTTGACACCGCACTAAAACGCGGTCAAATCCAAGCATCTTCCTAGCGATTCCAATAACATCGTTTGCCTCAGGCAACACGGGAATCTTAAACTGTTCCTCACTTCTAACTTTCCTCTTGCCCACTCTACCACCCCCTTCTGGATTCCTTTGATGACTGAACACCGTTACAATGCAATAGTTTCGCCGCGCTTGGGAATAGAAACTTCTGTTATTTCTGAAATCTCTTCAGAAAGAGCTTGGGCCTGCTCCAACTCTCCGTGAACAAGTACAGTTCTCTTCGGTTTCAGTTCTCTTACCATCTGAACAAGTTCTCTCTGATCAGCATGACCTGAAAGTTCAATTTGCTCCACTTCCGCGTGGACCTGCGTCTTCTTGCCGTTGTTGATTAGAACTCCTTTCTCCTTGGCAATTTTTAATGGGCTTTCCGGAGGAAGATAGCCCGAGCTTATTATGATAGAGTTGTCTTCATCTGCCGCCCACTCATTCAGTAAGTGGAAGCTTGCACCTGCGTGACCGAAGCCGGAAGTACAGATTACTATAGCAGGTTCCTTTATCTGCTTGGTTCGACGAAGATGCCTTACGTGCTGATAATTGAAAGGGCTCTTCTGTTTCTGGATTTCATGTGTAAAGAACTCTTTGTAAGTGTTGAAGTATCCTGTAATTCTGTTCGCCAGATTGGATATTGTGTAGACGCGGTAACTCGGTAAAATACCTTCTTTCATAGCTTTATCGATCCTTTTTGCCATCTCTTGACTTCGCTGGAAGGCAAATGCAGGAATTAAGACATTACCTTTTCTCTCAATTGTGCTGAGAATCTGCTTGAAAAGTTGATCGACTAATTTGTTTCTCTGCGGTCTAGTTTTCCCGCCGTATGTTGACTCGATAATCAGCACATCAAGTGCCCCGGGCAGGGTCTTCGGGTTACATCCTTCTAAGATCTCAGTGTCGTGAAGACAAAAATCTCCTGTGTACAGAATTTCCTTTCCTTCAGTACGAATACAAGCCATCTTCGCTCCAGCTACATGTCCTGCTGGATATAGTTGAATAGACATTCCAGGCAGGGCAATTGAATCTCTGACCCACCAAGATTTCTTGACGTTATGTGCATGTTTATTGCTGTATGGAAAGTGGTTTCCATTTATTTTTCTAATTTTTATCATGTCATGGAGGAGGTCAGTGGTGACGTCGCGGGTTATCTTTGACCCAACTATTACTGGTTTTGCTTGAGAAAGACTAAGGAGATTGCCGGAATGATCTAGATGAGCGTGGCTTATGATTACCACGTCAAAATCATCCGGAAACTCTTCGAAATCGCTTTCTCCAACTTTTACACCGTAGTCTAACGCAACTTTTGCATAGTCAGTTTCGACTGCTATACACGAGCCACCGACTTCTTGAGCTCCTCCAATGAAATTGATTTTCATGTTTATTCTCCTTTGTTAAAACGTTTGTTCTTCCTAAAAATCGGATGAAAGTATTCATGCTCCGACTTAATGGTCAGAGTAAGAAACTAGACCAATACGTTTTGTTAAATGACATCTAGAGGTTGTATATTAAGATATTGATTAGCTCCACTTTCGCACAAGCTAGTAGACGCAACACCTGCATGCATTTTTCGGTGCCTACGGGAAATAACAAGATGATCGATTATTCAAATAAGGAAAATGAAACTGTAGAGGCGAGGTAGGAACCTGTTATACAAGAACTGTAAAAAAAGATGTAAATAATTGAGTGTATTCAAACGATATACTAAGAGTGATCTAGTATGAATAGCAGAGATAGCTCTTCTCTTATTACAGATATTAAGAAAACGGGAACCATCTTAAGGAAAAGCGCCTCTGGTCAGATAATTGATTATAAAAATCGTTTTCAGTCAATCAGAGACCTTTTTGAGACACTTCTTGCAGATCTTGTCATTTCAGACTTTGGCTTCCAGAACGCATTTGAAACGGCAATGGAATTCTTTGGATCTAGTAAGGTGAAGTTTGCTGCAATTGATGGGACAGAGTATACTCGACCTATGTTTGATTTGGTCATTTTCTTCAGTGATGCTTGCGCAGCTAAAGGTTTCATAGAATTTAGGGAAAATGCTCCTCCAAAGGTTGAATATCTTGCTGGACTAGTTGAGCAAGAGAGAAGTGTCTGCAGTTGTGTACCAGTTTTTGTCAATAAAGTTCCTGAGATTGACCAGACAATGCTTGATTTTCGAGAGGAAATCCAAACCTCTGTTGTCAAACCTTTAACAGATGAATCCATCGCTGTGAATTCTTCAATTGCATCTTGGGTTATGACTTTTGCCGAAATATATCTGGGCTACAGATTGGTGTCTGATCCTAAGGAGAATATTCGAATCCTGTTGCTTGATCGAAGCTTAACCTCTATGCAAACCAGCCTGATGTATGACACATCATACCGAAGTAAGTGGGAAAAGAAGGGATCTCTCATCGGATGCGAGGTTGACGGAGTTCCGATTGATGTTAACGACTTGGCATTCGGCAGACACAGAATCCTAAATGAAAGATTGGAGATTCCAGCTCCTAGAGGAGACTACCTCAGATATGCAATCATTTATCTGCTGGAAAAGAGCGAATCAAGTTTGAAATTCGATGAAATCTGCAGAGAGCTTAGCATCATCGATGAAAAGAGGCAGAAGAGAGTAAGCAAGTTCATAAAGAAGTCAGTCAAAGAAGGCTTTCTTGCAGAGAAGGATAGTAGATATTCGATTAATTCGAGATACAAGAACACTTGGATTCGCCTCAAGAAACTGGTGAAAAACCTAGGGGAACAACTACTAGAACGACCTGATGTTGAAAATCCATTGAAGATAAAGAAAAAAGGCGAAGAACATTGGCTTACGACACTAGACTTAGCTTTCATGACCTTACTCTGCCTCTACATGCTTATTGAAGAGTGCTGGAAAAAGAAAGCTTTACTGATAGGGATCACAAAGGACACTGCTTCAAGAGATCTAAAAAATCAAGTCATACCTGTCTGCGTTAACAACAACATTTGGAACCGAATAGATCAGAGTAAACTCAGCCAAGCCCCAAACACTGACAGAATGTTCCTGCAATCAATCAGCCTATTCAATTATGAGAAGCTTCCTGCCCCTTGGAGTCTAATAGAATACGATTCCGCTTTCAGAACAATTGTCCCTGATTTTAAGAATCGATTAGGATTTGTCAACGGTGCTATAAAGAACAAAGTTATCCCTGAAAGGCTGTTTGTGAAATCCTATATTCAGCTGTCTCAGGCGAAGTATGACCCTCAGCTGAGGAGTAACGTGTTGTTCATTGACCGGTTAGTCTACCCAGAATTCGATCTGAGAGATGATTCTACTGTGACTTTCAAGCATGATTATGTAGCCATTGAACCTATTAGAGTGATCCTCTATAAAGACAAGACGATAGAGAATAAGATTCAGAATCTCGTCATGGTGATGCTGAAGAAAATGACTAGCTCAAGCATTCCTGAAGTCTTTGGTCATAACAAGCCCTTGTTCATTGCGGACAAGGTAGCTAAGTGGTATTATGCTGAAGCGAGGAAAATTATAGAAACTGCCAAACATTGGATAATAAATAATCATGACTTGAGAAAGTTTGTCTTCTACATGAGCACATTTAGAGAGAGGAGGAGTCAAGTTGAAGCTGCAAGAAGAGAAATCTGAGAAGTGCTTCACAGATTTCGACGGCAGATTCCGTGGAAGACTCGGCAGAGTCATTCCAAGGAAGACAACTGGAGAATCAAAATTCGCCGGAATATCCGCAAAGTATGATTGCAGAATAAAAGTGGAATATCAGAAAGATCTGATGGGGCTACTTGAAGAAGGCATGTTGCTTGCTGCAAAGAATTTTAAGCCAGTTGAAAACGGAGACAGATTTACACTGCTGGAAATATCTAGAGTTTGGCCTGAACATTTCGGTCTTAGAGGTTTGTCCGATCATTGATATTATCCAATGCAGTTTGAGATAATCCAGCAGTCAGAGGTAGATTGGTCTACAGATGACAAATCCACGATGATGGTTCAGATAAGCTCCATACCGATAAATTACGATCTCATTTTAGACGATAAGCTGGGATGCAGGTTTAAGAAGGGATTCTCCTATCCGATTGTGGCTAGTGAAGCCTACGTTCTGAACAGTGCGCTGATCAATCTAATGTACAATCACAAAATTGTCCAGAAGCTCGGAATCGACACCTCAGTGACATTCGCTGAAGCAAGAAGGGATCCACGTCTAGGATTAGTCAAGATGTTTGAAGCTTCGAAGGCTAAGATTCCGATATATCTGGACTTTGAAAGTCTAGTGCGCTATCATTTGCCTTCACTGGCGGGGGCAAAAGCAACCTTATGTCAAACATTCTCCGACGTGTTCTCTATCACACAAATGACACAAAAGTTGTGATCTTTGATATAAGCTGCGAATATCCATTTCTATTGATGGACGTCTTCGCTGACCCAAACATATCTTCAAAAATCATCCTTGAGAATCGAGTGGACACTGTTCAGCAGTTTTATGATTCGATTGTTAAACCCAAGGAGTATGAAGGTGACGAAAGGGTCATGGAAGGCCTAAAGAGAATATTCGATTTCAAAGATCGAGTCGGCTACTTCACAAAGCTAAAACTTGTGATTCCTAATTACGCAAAGTTCTTGGATGAGTTGAAGAGCTTTAGAAGGGGTTCTTCAGACAAGCCTCATTACTTGAACGCCATCGATGAGATTAAAGACGCGACATTAGGCTATATGGAAGAGAAGAGGCTTGTTGAAGGTCAACCTGTAGACGGAGAATTTGTTAAGTACGTAGACGGGAAAGCTTCTGAGGCCGTGAGCAAGTACAAGGTGAGTGATCGAAGTGGACTGTACTCTTGGGCAACAACAAGAAATGAACTACTTGACCTTTTTAGGAAGAGTAGAGAAGAGGAGCAGAAGGAAATCAAAGGGTTGACAACCAGTAGAATTCAGAGGCTGATTGAAGGAAAAGAAAGACTCACATGTTTGTCAATTTCAGATCCTTTAACTATCAAAAAGATCGTCATTTCACTGACCAGAAACCTGTTGGCTGGACGAAAGCGAGAGTTCAAGGTAAGACCCTACGTGTTGTTTGTGTTTGATGAGGCTCAAGAGTTCATACCTGCAGGAGCATCAGGAATCGATGGACACTGCTCAGAACAGGTTGAAACCCTACTTAGACAAGGGAGAAAATACGGTCTCGGAGGATGCGTAGCTACACAGAGAATTGCCTATCTAAACACTAATGCTTTGCAGCAGCTGCACACATACTTCGTCGGCACCTTGCCCAGACCATACGATAGGCAAGTGGTTAGCAGCACCTTCATGATTGACCAAGGTATTCTGGAGAAAACGCTTGAGTTTGCGCCTGGAGAATGGTTGCTCTCAAGCTATATCGCAACAGGAATCGAGAACGTACCTATTTTCATCAAGGCAGATAACGCTGAAAGAGAGTTGGAAAGGCACTTAACCAGCTCTCAGATTCCACGAAGCCCAGCAAAGGTCTCGTAATGCCTCAGCAAGCGTCGAATCGAGATAAGGTCACCCTGACTTTCATAGGTCACATTTCGATTGACAAGGTAGAGAACACTAACGGAGTCAGGGTTCAGCCAGGCGGCGGTGCATTATACGCCGCAATAGCTGCTAAAACCCTAAACGCGAAAACTGCTTTAGTCTCAGCTGTAGGAAAGAAATTCCCATTCACAGAGTGCTTTGATCGACTTGATATAAGACACATTAGAAAATCAAGATCACCAACCACAAGGTTTCACATACGTTATAACAAAAATTGGGAGGCTAAGTACATTGAAGCAAATGAAGGAGCAGGAGCAAGAATAACCGCATCACAGGTCCCATCAAGCTTACTGAAACCTCAGAGTGCGGTTCACATAGCTCCAATGAAGCCATCCAAAGTCGCAAGGATTGTAGATAACATTCGAAAAAGATCTTCACAAGTGGACATATCAATGAATAGTTGGGCTGGGTACATAGAAACGTCAAGGCAGAGAAGAAGTCTGTTGAAAATTGCTTCACAAGTTGACTTCTTCATGCTGAACGAATTCGAAGCGAAGGCTCTTGCTCAAACCAGATATCTGCCTATAGCCTTAGAACGAATAAAGGCAAAGAGATTGATAGTGACTATGGGAAAACTGGGCGCCATAATGAGCGGGATTGATTTCGAGACTAGTATGATGCCAGCGCTAAGTGTTCCGACAGAGAAGATTATGGATACCACTGGGGCTGGGGATGTATGGAGCGGAGCATTTCTCGCGGCGTACAAGATAACCAAGGACTTGATGAACTCCGTAACAGTTGCTTCCATAATATCCAGCCTTAAGTGCTCTGGGTGGGGTTTTGAATCCATTAAGAAGCTATCTTTCCTAAAACCATCAGATGTAGCAAAATACGTCGTTGCGCTCAGAGAGGGAAGTCTTCAAAAAAAGATTTCAGATTTCTAGACTGCCGGCTTAAAGAGCGAATTATCTTGGGCACGGTCCTAGTGGAGATATCTCCCGATTCACGTCCCGCAAATCCCTCTTTTTTTTGCACTGAGTTACTCTGACCAGTAAACCCACTGGTTCGAGAGCTTGGATTTTTTCAGAACCCCCTTTTTGACCCTTCGAGCGAGAGAGCTAGCGATTTTGCCTTTGTTGCCTTTGGTTGAGAGACCTTTAGCCTCGAAGGCTTTGGCCACATCTTCCACTGTTCTTTTGTTTGGAAGCTTGAAAAATCCCTCTCGAATCAAGCTCTCAAGCACCTGATACGAGTGACCGCCCCAAGTTTGAGGTCCCTTACTTTTTGCCAGTGACTTCTTTTGGCCCGCTGCAGCGGCTACGAATTTCTCTTTCAGACGTTCAAAGGAAGCTCCGACGATCTTGATATTTCTAAGATTTCCTTCACCGAGACCCCTCGTCACAAATTCCTGTATTATCGGCATCTTCTGAGGGTTAAGACCCGCAAGGGTGGCTCCAACTGTCTCTACAGCAACCGCATCTCGCCCCGCTAGTAAGGTATTCATCTGTGCTGGAGCATTTCCTGCACCTCGCCAGAAGTATGTCCCGTCAAGCACAGCGAGATCCACCCCACCTATTACCTCGTAAACTTCAGCGAGGAGCGTGGGAAGAATCTTGTGGTATTTTGCTTTCTTAGAAGTCGGGATGCATCCAAACAGGTTCTTTAGGATGCTTCCGCTTTTGAAGGAACGTAATATGTGCGTATCAATCAAGACGTTAGGTTTGAAGAGTATGTGGGACAAGTTCATTTCTTCGTCGGCGAGTTTTACACGCTTTGTGTCAGAGTCTTCTGAAAGGTTGAAGGGAACTATTTTCTCAGTGAAGAGTTCTTTCCAGATTTGAAGCCTCTCTAACCCGGTGCCGCGGTAATTGTCAGATTCGGCTAGGAAAACTTTTTGAGTCTTGTCAAAACAGCTCGTAATGGCGTTAACTACATCTATTGATGTATGGTTTTCTGCTATATGACTGAAAACTCCAACTTTAACAACAACAGATCTCTCAGCGGTGTTTAGATCATCTATTCCAATCATATCGAGAACCTGTTTTAGCGGTCCTGCTGGGTCTCCGTTAAACTCTATTATGGCAACTTTTGAGGTCAAAGCTCCATCCTCGTTCATGAAGAGTAGTTCACAAAACTCCTTGAGAAAGAAAAGCGTTTCTGTCCAGACCGATTGTGCATCAACAATACGGGAACCTCATGTGCACATAAGAAGTTTGTTGGGGGAGACTTGACTAGACCGGACAGAGATCACCCGCATTCTATCATTTTTCTGGGGCTTTTCTGAAGTTTCAAATCAAAATATCTGGCTTCTAAGATCATTCAAACAGGCCAGTATGGAGAAACGGCAGCATAGTTAAAAAGCATAACCGTGTAATTTAATCGAAACCTGTGCGGATGCACTAGAACAGGCTCAGCTCACTCAGGTAATATGAAGGGGAAAGTGTTATGAGTCCCATAAGAACTGCTGAAAAATTGTCTATTATCGATGCATTAGATATGAAGATAATTAGAGCATTGCAAATTGATTCGCGAAAGCCGATTGTGCAGATTGCAAGAGAGATTAATGCCAGTGAAGCTACTGTTAGAAGGCGAGTCGATAAACTATTAAAGGATGGAATAATTGAGCGTTTCACAGTAGTTTTGGATTATCACAAGTTGGGTAGAGTCATTAAAGCCTTTATAGGGTTACGAGTGGAGCCAGCTAAGCTAAAGGTAATCGCTGAACACCTTGCGAAGCATCCAGACACGCAAGTAGTCTATAGGACAAGCGGCGATATTGACATCGTAACGGAGGTCATTCTGGAAAAGATGGAAGATTTGAATACTTTTCTAGAAGAAGAATTAAAACTTGAAGGAATCTTGGGAACAATCGTCACGATTGTAATTGGACCTTACAAACGATGCCCATGGACAAAGCTTTAGACCAGACCGCTAGTAGAGAGTAGGTGCCTCACTATTTATGCGAACCAGTGGATGCAAAAACTTTTGAAGCATAAACTTGAAGATCGCCAAATGCGAGTTCCTCAAGTGAAAATCCAATGGCCAGGCCTAAGAGCTGTGGATAATGTAAAACGGGTACACCGTAGGTTCTCATTAAACGTTTTTTCGATTCGCCCTCGGTTGGCGTCATGCATCATGCGGCAAAACGGGCAGATTGTCACTAAAGCCAGTGCTCCAACGTTTTTGATATGATTCAGTTTGTCTCTGGTGAGCTGGAGGGGAATTTTGTCGTTTGTACCCACTGATTGTGCACCGCAACATTCAGACTTGTCCACATGCACACGCGTATAACATTCCACACGTTTCGGCACTGGAAAGCCACATAGGAATACCACAAGACCAGAGACCTATCACTCTTCATGCAGCTGCTGAGTCATAGGAACATCAAGAACACTCTCATCTATACCCGGCTTATCGACTTTCATGATGATAAATTCGTTGCCAGAGTTGCCCACTCAGGAAGAGAGGTTTGTCAGCTTATTGAGACAGGTTTCGAGTATGTTTGTGATTCACAACGGGCCCAGATCTTTCGGAAGCGCAAATGGCCCTCATAAAATATTTTTGTGGTATGGAGTGCGTCTGTGGCGGGCGGAGTGGGATTTGAACCCAACCAACCAACCAACCCAAAAAGAGAATGTGAGCGCGCAAAA
>CAYGBS010000001.1:52663-56483 GCA_964348215.1 uncultured Candidatus Bathyarchaeia archaeon | reverse complement strand
TGACGTGTTGCAGGCCGGAGGGACAAAGATTTTCGCGAGGGATGACGCTGATCATCCATTTACCAAGCATCTTCAGGAAATAGCGACGAAGATAGAGAAGTTTTAGGATCAGCATTCTAGATGGTTGCGAATATCGCTAACTCATCTAGATTTGAACCAGATGCTATGTGATGGTATAGCTGCAGGAAGTTCCACTGGATCTAGAAAGTCAGCTCTATCAGGTAGCTTTACAAAAAGGAGGGGAGGCTTTGTCAGCAACTAAGTTCTTGGAGCTACCGGTTACTAAAGTCGATTGCTACGTCTGCTTGACGGTCTTCCAAATCCGTAGTGTTCGTGCCCAAAGATATCTCTCAAGCATCGTCGTGAATGATTTGATAACCCATAAGGAGCCTGAAGCTATGGGCAGAGCTGTTCCTTCAAGATTCTCGATCAAAGGCTGTTGGGTCCTGTATACTATCCTCTAAATCCTCTTTTTCAGCATCAAGGCAATGATCACCGAAACATGAGACGTTACATTCTTGTTCCACCAACGTGACAATACTCTCCAGGAACTAAGGGGCTCCTACTAAGATGGATTTGCTGACTTTCTCTGAACGAAGTTCTGCCTTCTTGTGGATTTCTCGATCAGTGATGCTTGTTAGAAATCGTTTAAATGGTTGAGGTTGCTGAGTTATGATATTTGGTTTGCGGAGGTGAGTGTTATAGACAAGTTTGAGCGGGCTATGGAGATGATGGCGAAGATGAGCAAGAGACAGAGGATGGAGGCTGTTGAGGCTAAGAAGAAGCTTTGTGTTTGTGGTGGCTGTCCCAGCTATAATGACTGTGCTAGGGAGAAGAAGGAGTTGCTCTATTGCACTCTAGGCAAAAGTCCAGAGTGTATCACGGAGGAAGCAGGGTGCATCTGTCCGAGCTGCCCAGTGACCGAGCAGATGGAACTCATGCATGACTATTTCTGCACAAGGGGCAATGAAAAAGAACAAAGACAAATCTGAGCTTGCAAAACATGTTTCGCATCACATTTTCAGCCAAAGTATGCTCTGAGCAGCCGCCTCGATTATGAAGCTTGCCTGTTCCAACGGAGTCGATTATGCACGTAGAGAAAACGAAACGTTTCATATGAATTGAATATTTCCTTTCGTCTGGGGACTTTTCAACAACCACGGATGTGCTTTGGATATCGACTCATTTCGGCTGGATCTTGATGTAGTACTCTGCAGCCGTTGGTGCAGGGGATGGAATTTGAACATGGGTATCCTTTGGAGACTAAAGTGCGGCGGGCCGGATTCGAACCGGCGAACCCCTACGGGAAAGGATCTTGAGTCCTTCGCCTCTGGTCAAGACAGATTTTTTTGACCTGGCTTGGCTACCGCCGCCCAGCCTTTTCAATTGGACATTGGCAATTTAAGACTAGCGGACATCGACCAACGCTTCTAGGGTGGTTTCACAATGCAGATCTTATTTTCACGAGGCAGGGTCATAGGGTTATCTGCTAACGATCTATTGAGCGACAATCTTCAACCTAATTGAGTGCAAGTGTGCCGGCGCATGAAATAGATTATTCAACAGCTCCCAAGATTAGACCTAACAGAGCCATCCGCATGACAACCCCGTTCCATACTTGCTCGAAATATCTTGCGTGAACTGACCTGTCCACCTCAGGTGCAATTTCATCTACTCGTGGCAACGGATGTAGCACAATCATGTCTTCCTTTGCCCGTTCCAGCAAATTTAGATCGACCCTGTACGAACCCTTAACTTTCGCGTACTCCGCCGCGTCTGGAAACCGCTCTTTTTGAATGCGTGTCACATATAACACGTCAACTTGACCGATAACCTGTTCTAAGCTGCCTCTTTCGGTGACGTTAATCTTTCCTTTAATAGCCTCTAACACCTCCCTCCGCATGTGTAACATATCAGGAGACACAAGAAGCAACCCTACATCAAACAGTGACAAAGCATATGCTAACGAATGTACGGTTCGTCCGTAACGTAAATCACCCACCAGAGCGACATTTAGACCGTCAATCTTTCCCTTCTCTTTCACGATCGTATACAAATCTAGCAATGCCTGTGTTGGATGCTCCTCAGCCCCTGAGCCACCGTTAATAACTGGAACGCTTGCAAACTCAGCTGCTAACCTGGCCGCTCCCTCCAATGGATGGCGAACCACGATGACATCAGCATAACTCTCAACCACTCGCACAGTATCAGCCAGATTCTCCCCCTTCTTCACCGAAGCGATCTCCGCCTCCGCAAAACCAATTGCGGAACCACCCAACTTATGCATGGCTGATTCGAAACTCAAACGGGTGCGAGTACTTGGCTCGAAAAACAACGTAGCCAGAATCTTCCTTGCTAGCAAATCCGAACCACTCTTTGCCATAGGCTCCATCGCCCGAGCCGTCTTTAAAACATAATCAATCTCCCCCCGCGAGAAATCCTTCAAGGAAATTATGTCGTGACCCTTGAACTCCACCTGTAACACCAAACACAGAATTGAACATGTGGTAAATAACTGCTTTGCTGGGAAAAATCATATAGCCTTCTTCTTACGAATCTGTTTAGGAGGCAAAGCAGTGATGGCTGAGACAACTCTCCTCGTCTCAAAAATTAAAGATGGCACAGTCATCGATCACATCACGGGTGGACACGCACTGGATGTTGTAAAGATCCTTGGAATAACTGGACGAACAAACGGAACAGTGTTAATCGCCATGCACGTGCCCAGCAAACGACTAGGGCGGAAAGACATAGTTAAAGTGGAAGGCAGAGAGCTAGAACCAGGAGAAGTTGACAAAATAGCACTTCTGGCCCCCCATGCCTCGATAAACATAATCCGCAACTACAAAGTAGCCGACAAGAAACGAGTGAAACTGCCTAGCATCATAAAGGGAACGGTGAAATGCGGCAACCCCGCATGCATATCCAACAGCAATGAACCTGTACAGTCTAGATTCTACGTCAAGTCTGAAGACCCCTTGATGATAAGATGCCATTACTGTGGCTACATAATGGAAAAACAGGGCATTTTGAAACAATTCTAGACTATCTTGTCTGAAGGAGAAGAATTGCCTTAGCAAGGTCTCCTCCGCTTTCCTCTAACGCCTGTCTCGCTTCTTCCAAGCTTCGGCCCGTCTGGTCAGCCACCAACCTCACATCTTCTTCAGGAATTGCAGATCTTTTCTCTTCAGCTGCTAGCGCCTTCTCTGTGATCTTTCCTCCTGTAACCTGATACACTTTTTGTCCTTTGAGGTTTAATATGGCTACTTCAGGTTCATCGATGATTATCTCCTTGGCGCTTGTTTTGAGCACAACTTGCTGAACATCCGGAACTGCATCCATACTTAATCCCATACGTTTCATTAACCGTCTAGTCTCTCGTGGACTCATCCCTCTACGCAATGTTCTCTCACTCCACATGCGATTTTTTTCTTTTTCTCCTACTTAATTTTCCCCTTTTTCTCTTCATCAATCCCTCGTCTAACACGAACTGCCACGCCGTGTTTAAATGCTTTCATCTCCTTTCCAGTCAAAACTGCTCTGCCAACAGCTAAAATCTTATGCTCGCTGTCTGTGATGAACACTTCTTCTGCGGGTCTAATTCCTTCGTCACAATCAACAACGTGTTTGGCAAAAACACTTCTTCCCTTAGCAATGAAATCAGCCACATCATCCTGAACTCTTACCCATAATCGAAGAGGGACAAGTTGCATGATTTGCCGTGCACCTTCAATTGTTAGTGAGAAAAATCCATCGGTGGGCCGAAGGGTAGCCAAGAGTCTCCCATTCAAACGTATGTGTCTTATTCTTCCTGTTCTCC
>CAYGBS010000001.1:0-52653 GCA_964348215.1 uncultured Candidatus Bathyarchaeia archaeon | reverse complement strand
ATCGAAAACAGAAAAATCAAATATTAATATTATTAAAAGAGAAATTTCCACATTATTGGGAAAAAGCACTTCTCCGGCGCCCCGTCCAAACTGATAATCGGCAACAGAACGGATTTTCTGCAAAGAATTATGTAGCATGGTTGCACCACGACTAGTACAACAACTATAAAGAACCAAGACATGTAAAACAGTTTAGGTGACATGGCTTTGCAATGTGAGGTTTGTGGTCGTCAAGTAACAGGCAAAGCTTACAAGGCCATAATTGAAGGAGCACGGCTCGTAGTCTGTAGCAATTGTGCACCGCTAGGTTCAATAAGCTGGGAGCTGAAAGCTCAGAAACCTACTAAGCAGTTCGCTAAGATGCAAAGACCTTTGAAACGGCGATTCAAAGCTCCGGCAAGGCAGCAATCTCCCTTAGAACCTAGTCTGGAACTCGTTGAGGATTTCGATGCTCGCATACGTCAAGCGAGAGAAGCCCAAGGACTAAGCCATGAGGATTTGGGCCGAAAAATTAACGAAAAAGTCTCCGTGCTTAGAAAGCTTGAAAGCCGTAAAATGAGACCTGATAACAAGCTAGCTGAGAAGATTCAGTATGCATTGAAGGTTAAACTTCTCGTTCCAGCAACCAAAGAGAAGTTTCCAGAAAAGCTCCTAACCAAGACCCCTATATCAAAGAGCCTTACATTAGGTGATTTGGTGAAAAAAAGGAAAAAACCGTCGGAGGCAACAAAATAAGAGCCATCATTGCACAACGGCGTCTAAGAAACGAACCCAGTAGCTTGAAAGAGCTCAAAAGCTTAGCGGAAGCGGCTGGATACACTGTTGTTGCAGATGTTGAGCAAATACGTAGGGCTGACCCACGCTTTCAGGTGGGAAGAGGCAAAGTAAGAGA
The DNA here is from genome assembly GCA_964348215.1 of uncultured Candidatus Bathyarchaeia archaeon. Classification (GTDB taxonomy): domain Archaea; phylum Thermoproteota; class Bathyarchaeia; order Bathyarchaeales; family SOJC01; genus CAYGBS01. The sequence continues at coordinate 51,761 of CAYGBS010000001.1, read as the reverse complement.
ACTTGCACGGTTAGTCGAAGAGCACAATGCCCAAAAAATAATCTTCGACAACAAGCTCAAATCTGTTCAGGCTTACAATCTTGCAAAAGAGACAAGTGTAGAGGCCATAGACAGGTTTCACCTAATTCTCGAGATATTTACCCGCAGAGCATCAACGACTGAGGCTAAGCTCCAGATTCAACTAGCTAAACTCCGCTACGAACTGGCACATGCTAAGGAAAAGGTTCGGCTTGCAAGGATGGAAGAACAACCAGGATTCATGGGGCTAGGTGCATATGAAGTAGACCGTTACCATGAGACAGTGCAGAGGCAAGTTCACACAATACAAGAAAAGCTGAGAAAAGTGAGAAGAAAGAGGGGGTTGCATAGAAAGCGGAGGCGAGAGCTTGGTTTTCCATCCATTTCGCTAGCAGGTTATACGTATGCTGGAAAGAGCACTCTTTTCAACCTGTTAGTGCAAGAAACAGTGCCTACAGGAGAAGGGTTGTTTACAACGCTCTCCACTACTACTCGAATGGTAGAGTTACTCGGAAAACGAGTTCTCTTAACCGATACAGTGGGGTTTATCGACCGACTTCCACTCGCGCTGATAGAAGCCTTCAGATCAACTCTCGAAGAGACGGTATTCTCAGACTTAATACTCTTGATAGTAGACGCGGGTGAGCCGCTATTGGAGATTGAGAGAAAACTTTCAGTAGGCCTTGACACTATCCAAAAGATCGGCGCCAACGGAATTCCTGTGGTAATCGCACTTAACAAAATAGATCTGCTAACAGAGTTGGAAACTCGACAAAGAACAGAAGCAGTGAAAGCCTTGGCGCCAAACGTCGTCCCTATCTCTGCATTGCACAACGTGAATATCAGCGGTCTTAAGCAAGAGCTGTCAAAGCATCTCAGAAACTACGTCAAAGCTGCCTTCTCTATCCCTCTTTCAACTGAGACTCTTTCCTTCCTTTCATGGCTCTTCGACTACGCTGACGTGAAAGACGTAAAATATGAGAATGATCAGGCTGATATTGTCTTTGAAGCAGTGACAACATTCACTGATAAAGTCCTCGCGCGTGTGAAAAAGCACGGTGGAGTTGTCAAAGAGCTTGTTCAGTTGAAATAGATAAGAGGGAGCAAACCTGCCTGAAGTTGTAGTTTTGAGATGGGGCTACCGATCGAGAGATGAGAGATTAACAACGCATGTAGCTCTCACTGCTAGAGCACTGGGCGCATCTGGAATAATACTATCAGATGTAAAAGACAGAAGAATCAAAGAAGCCGTAGATGGAGTTGTCAAAAATTGGGGTGGCTCTTTCTTTTTCGAAATGGGTATCCCTTGGAAAACAGCTGTGAAAAAGTGGAAGGCCAAAGCCGGCGTAGTTGTCCATCTGACTGCCTATGGTGAGAATATTCAGACAAGCGATATCATACCACGAATCAATGCGACTGAAAGAGACATATTGGTCATCGTCGGCAGCCAGAAGGTCCCAAGCGAGTTTTTTTCCCCCGAGATTTCAGATTTCAATGTTGCTGTCGGGAATCAGCCTCACTCTGAATGTTCCAGCCTCGCAATCTTTCTAGATCGATTTTTCCAAGGTAAAGAACTAGCCAAGAGGCACAAAGACGCTAAACTGAGGATCGTTCCGCAAAAACACGGAAAAAAGGTTGTCTTGAAAAGTAAAGTTTAAAAGGCAATCTTAGATTTTCGATAAAGAGATTTATGTTTCATGTAAGTATTATATTAATTGGTGATCGAGGTACTCTATGTTGGCTTTCGTAGACGATGAGACATTGGTCAAAGTCGCAGAAGTTTTAGGACAAGAAGAAGCTATTGAAATCATCTACACGTTAAAAGATGCAGGCGAAATTACGGACGATCAGATAGCGAACAAAACTGGAATACGGCTGAATTCCGTTCGCAAGATACTTTACAAGCTGTATGACCATTCGCTTGTGTCCTTGAGGAGGTCGAGAGACGAAAACACAGGTTGGTTCATATTCCATTGGAAGCTTCAACCAGACCAGCTTGAAGGTTTCATCACGAATCAAAAGAAACATGTCTTGCAGAAGCTAGATGCACGGCTCAGCTATGAGAAAAATCATGATTTCTACTATTGTGGCACACCTGGATGCAGGCGAGTGCCCTTCGAGGAAGCAATGGAACTGATTTTCAGATGTCCAACTTGCAGTAAACCTATGATGCACTTTGACAATGGCAAAGTCGTTGATGTTTTGTCTAGAAAGATTGGCCAATTGAGGACAGAGCTAGGTGAGTAAGCCGTTACCATCAGAGAGGACAGCGCTGAAGCTCATGGAGAAGGCTGGTTGTTCGAATAATGTTGTGAACCACTGTAAGGTTGTGGCAGAATTCGCGGTGGAAATCGCTGAAGCCTGTGAGGAAAAGGGTTTGGCAGTTGATGTTGAGCTTGTACGAATCGGCGCGCTTTTACATGATGGTGGTCGGGCGAGGACTCATAAGGTTGATCATGGTCTTGTTGGGGCTCAAATTGCAAGGGAGTTGAACCTGCCAAATGAGGTGGTTTTGATTATAGAGCGGCATGTTGGTGGGGGGATCGCAGAAAGTGAGGCTGAGCGATTGGGGTTTCCTGTGAAGAGTTACGTTCCCACGTCCATAGAAGAGCAGATTGTGGCCTATGCTGATAAGCTGATTGAAGGTCTAATACGAGTGCCTATTGAGGTGGCTGTTGAAAGGTTTTGGCAAGATGAGAACGTTCCAGAAGAAGCAGTTGAACGTTTGAAACAGTGGCATGAAGATTTCTCAATTTGCCTTTGATTGAAGAAGGAATCTTTTTTGCATGAGGTAGTGCTTCTTCAAAGGATTTACGGGAGAGTTTCTCTTGAAGGATTCGAGGAATATTTGAAAGGATTATGCGAAGGAGTGAGAGTCACGTTATCCAATTTCAGTCGGATAGAGACTGGCTGGGTTAAGCTTTCGGTTTCCGGCGAGGATGAAATTGTTACTCTACGTTTCTTGGAGCAAAAAGTAGGCTTAGCTCCAATCGTTGCTGAGTGCATTGAACGGTTTTCTGTGCTGCGTGGAAGAATTACACTTCCAAACCGAAGCAAAATGGGAATTTCTGTGGATGTCGGAGTCGTCTCGCCAAAACCTACCTATGCAATCGTGCCACTTCAGCGCTTGCAGGGGCAGTTAGTTGACGGTAGAAAGTTTGCGCTAAAGCGTATTGCTGAGCTATTTGGACTTGTAGAAAACTTCCCTATGGAGATTCGAATAAGAGAGATCGGTAGTGAAGGATTTGTAGCAGAGCTAACGGAGAAGCAGCTAGAGCTTTACAGCCATTGGATTGATAGCCGGGTCGATCGCTTGATTGTTTTAGGGACGTTTGCTGAAAATGTGAAGAGGGCAGTTCATAAGGCAAGGCTTAGCCGTGATGTATTGGGGGTTGAGTCTCTGTCTCCCTCGGAGCACGTTGTTGTTTGCAAGCTGGGAACAGACGGTGTTGGGTTAGCACCGAAACTTGGAAGACGATTGCCTCAAACGGTTTTTGCGTTTTTTTCTCCACGTCGGGTCTTGGAGTTGGTCGGCGAACGTTGGTAGAGATTTGCTGTTGTTGTGTTGCTGATGTATTGTCTGAACAGCCTCACACCTAAATAGTCTAATTTTGACAAATGTGGAGATACTTCAGGTGAAAAGACTCTTGCGCTTGAAAAACTGCATTGAATGTAGCGAGTGGAGGGGGGAGAAAGAAAGATGAAGAGTCTTTCTAGAAAATCGACGTTTTACATACATGTATTGTGTCGATGCCTCACACTCGCTGTCATGATAGGTGTGTGACACACGTATATTCTTTGTTATCAGATGAGAACTACTTCAGCTATCATAAAGGAAAAATCGACAAGTTGTTGTAATAATTGATACAGGCTATGGATCGTGCTGGTGAAGAAGAAGGTCCCATGCTGCTTTAGCTTCTTCTTCGGCGGGAAATGAAGGGCTGGCGCCAACTCGAGAGCACGCAATGGATGCAACAACCTGTCCGTAACCAGCAGCTTTGTCAAGGCTCCAGTTGCTGAGTAGCCCTTTGATTAAGCCGGCAGAAAAAGCATCTCCGGCTCCTGTCGGATCAACAGGTTTAAACTCCGTCTTCAACTGAGACGACACGGAGAACTCTTGATGTCTATCGATGGAAAAGATTTCGCATCCTTCGGCGCCCTTGGTGAGAATCACGTTTCTCGGACCATATTTCAGCAGACCGGCAGGATTTTCCAGACTTTGTCTAGATGAAGATTGCAGTTGCTTCCAGCTTGTTTGGTTCAGGATGAATATTGTCGTATAATCGAGTGTTCTGTGGAGATTTTTGATGCCAAACTCCATGAAAGGAGCGCCAGGTCGATAGATGACAGTTTTGCCTCTTGCTCTTGCGTACTGGCCTATAGCTGAAGCAATTTCACTGAAAACTTCTCCTATGTAAACGACTTTGCAGTCCTTGATGATTTTCCAGTTGACTTCTTCAGGCAATCTTAGAGAGATTGCGGCCTGGCGAGAGCTTATATCTAACAGCCAGCGACGCTCTTCTTTGTCGCTGAGAATCAGAGTTTGAACAGAATGTGCATCAACAAGTTGAACATTCGACACATCCACATTGCTTTTGCTTAGATTCTCTAGGAGCATACTTCCGGCAAAGTCATTTCCGATTCTACCGAAAAAGGTGACCGGAACGCCGAGTTTGGCAAGGGCAACTGCTACATTTGCACCCATTCCTCCAGGATAACGCCCCGTCTCCTCAACGTAAACCAGTTCATCGGAACTTGGCAGCCTTTTCAAGACTCCATAAATATCAAGGGCGACGCTTCCGAAAACAGTTACTTCAGGTTTATTTTCAAGCTGTTCCCTAACGATTTCAAGTAGATGCTGCTTATTGAGAATTTGATGAAACGAATCAATGTTCATGCCATACCTTTGGCAGACCCCAACAATGCTAGATGAGTAGAGGCGGAAAAGCTCTTCAATAACAGTTTTCTTCAGATCTGAAGAAACCTCACTTGGAGTCTTCAAAAAGAGAATAAGCCACTTGCCGAACCTTGTTGGTTTGTACCACTTGATCCAAACGGCTCTTCCCTTTTCCCTGCTTGTCTCCATACCTTGCTCGAGAACCTCAGCCTTCACCATCTTCTTCAGATACTTAATAATCGACTTGTTAGAGTACGGTAGGTCCTGAATCAAATCATGCTGATAGGTTCTCTTGTCAACGCTTAGATTTTCCAAGATTCTGAGCCCAACCCTGGACTGGAGAATGGCCCAGATCAATGCGCGCTTTGCAGGGTCTAAGGGAAATGGCAAAACATAAGGCCAGACACGTTCAGTGCTTGTCTCTTTTTTCATTCCTTTTCACATCAAGGCTGCTGTAGATATATCGTTGGAATCTGCAGAAAAACGCTTCTCCGCTGATCCGATGAGCTGAGAGTGCAGGTTAAGACTTAAATGAGCAACCGTTTCATCTCAAAGAGTGAAATTCATGGGCATGATTGACCTTCTCAGGCAAGAGTTCTCCTTCATCACAGGCAACTATCGAATTCTTGTGATAAGTTGGATAATAATGGATCTAGCCATGGAAATGCCCACTCCGAACTTTCAGTACTATGTACAGGACGTTTTGGGTGGGCCACCTATGTCTTTGGGGGTCATAGGTCTGGCTGGCTTTCTTGCGATGGCAGCGGTAGCCTTCCCAGGCGGTTACCTTACAGACAAATATGGAAGACGTTGGCTAATAACAACCATGACTTTCGGAATGGCCTTGTCTTGGCTGTTCTTTGCACTTGCGCCCACGTGGCATTTTGTGTTGATAGGTTCAGTGGTGAGTAGTCTTTGTTTAATTTATCAGCCCGCCTTATTTGCAATGGTTCAGGATTCGCTTCCTCCAGAGCGTCGCGGTATGGGCTCCTCAATCATCATGCTCATCCACGGCACCTTCAACACCCCTGGTCCTATAATCGCTGGATTTCTTCTGTTGCAGTTTGGACTTGAGGGCAGCATGCGAATTATCTACCTCATCATGACTGCTCTCTATCTCACTGCTGCAGTATGGCGACTTCAGCTAAAAGAAACAATGACAAATAAAGATCCCATTCGCTTCAGATATTTCATATCTTCATATCCTAAGGCCATCAGAGAGAGTGTTGCCGTTTGGAAGGTTGTGCCCCGATCGATGTTCTGGATGTTTATCGGCCAGATCACCGTAATGTTTGGGATGTCCATCACTCAAGTTATCAACGCGCTCTATGCGAGGGATGTGCTCTTAATACCTGAAGAACAGTGGTGGCTTGTCTTTATTCCCCTTCTGTTGACCATGGTTGTGGCTTCAATCCCAATAGGTAAAGTTGTCGACAAATTTGGAAGAAAAATCCCGCTAACTCTCGGGCTACTCACACTTGGCGCAGCCACTTTGATCTTTGTCACGGGCAACCTTCTGACAGTTGCAATTTCGATGGTTCTTTTCGGAATTGCCCAGTTGTTGGTGATGTCGGCAGCGGTAGCTCTTTCAACCGATCTCGTCCAACCTCAGAACAGAGGAAAGGTAAATGGATTCATAAACTTCACAGGTTACATAGTAATGGGCTTTGGCATGCTTCTGGGTAACTTTCTCTTCATCGAAGGGATGAAGATGGGTGTGCCTCAGTTGCCATTTTGGATAACTCTTGGCATGGTCATCCCGCAGCTTTCCATAGTTCTCTTTCTCATACATGAACCCGAAGAACGAGTAGGTATGATTGAGACTCAGAATGCTCCTTAGGCTTCTATGCACAACAATTTTTATTTTCCAACGCTCATAGTTTCGTGGATTGAAGTATTAATGACTGAAGAAATCATCGGCCACGGCACATGGTACGACAAGACAGCAGCCAGCATCATAGAAAGAGAACGCGAATTAGATCGCAGTCTCGACTCTATCCGAACAGAAATGGGAGTCAGCGCTTCAGGCATCCCTCACATAGGAAATTTAAGCGACGCCATAAGATCCTACGCCGTAACTGTTGCATTGGAAGCACAGGATTATCCTTCTGAGCTGATAGCGTTCGCCGATGACAAAGATGGCCTGCGCAAAGTCCCAGCTGGAATGCCTGAAACAATGAGAAAGTACTTGGGGTATCCAGTAACCTCCATTCCGGACCCGCATAAATGTCATAGAAGCTTCGGTGAACACGCTACCTCGCTGATGCTTGAAGCCTTTGATAAATGCGGAGTCAAATATACATTTATGTCAGCTACAGACGTGTATGAACGCGGACTCCTCAACGAGGAAATAAAAACCATACTCTTGAACGCGAAGCGTGTAGGTGAGATAATTAGAGAAGAGGTCGGACAGGAAAAGTTTGAGGAAGTACTTCCCTACTTTGCCATTTGTGCAAACTGCGGCAGAATCTACACAACGAAAGCCCATGAGCTACTTCCAAAAGAAAACAAGGTTCTATACACTTGTGAAGGAATGGAGATTAAGGGACAACAGTTCCAAGGATGCGGACACAAAGGTGAAGTCGACTACACGAAGGCTGAAGGAAAACTAGCCTGGAAGGCAGAGTTCGCTGCACGATGGAAAGCCCTCGATATCAGATTCGAAGCCTACGGAAAAGACATAGCTGATTCGGTAAGGGTAAACGACCGAATCTGCACAGAAATCCTAAGCTGGCCGCCGCCGTATCACTCAAAATACGAGCTGTTTCTGCCAAAGAGTGGAGAGAGGTTCTCTAAATCAGCTGGTGTAGTATTATCTCCGCAAAATTGGTTTCGCTACGGTTCACCACAATCCCTCATCCTGCTTATGCTGAAACGCTTTGTAGGTGCACGCGCTGTTTCAGTCTTTGACATTCCTACGTACATGAACGAATTCGATGAGTTAGAAGATATATACTTCGGCAAGAAGCAAATCGCCAATCAAAAGGAGCTTGCCAAACTTACAGGACTCTACAAGTATTGCTGGTGGCTCAACTCCCCATCCGAACCTTCCATCCACGTACCCTACAATCTACTTGCATATCTAGTCAAGATCGCTCCCATAGGCAGAAAAACAGAATATGTCATTCAGAAACTTCAAGAATATGGTTACATAGAAGGCAAAGAACAAGAACGAGTGCCCCCTGCCCTGGAGGAGAGAATCGAATATGCTTCTAACTGGAATCATGATTTCGCGGAAATAAAAGAAACTTCACTTAAGCTAAGAACAAATGAAAGAAAGGCGATAGAAGAGCTTGTAACATTTCTCCAGAGCGAAGTAGATGCCGAGACCATTCAAGGTGCAATATTTGCCACTGCAAGAAAGCACAATATGTCGCCCAAGCGATTCTTCAGAACACTCTACACAATTCTTCTTGGAACACCTAGAGGTCCCAGATTGGGACCGTACATAGTTGCAATGGGAAAACATAGAGTCATAGAAGCATTAGTCAGAGCGTTGAAGAACAGGCTGGAAGAACAATCCCCGTAATAGTTTTATACTGTGACAGGCAACTCTCGCCTGAGACGAGTTGAAGGTTCGAGTTGGAAAGATGAAAGAAGGTATGCATATAGCAGACCAAGAGACTTTATCGTTGCGTAGAACTTGCTTCAACATGTTTGGAGACGATAAGGAATTGTCTGATGCTGTTAGTTTCACGGTTTCCTCAGATCCAAGCAGTTTAGCTGCAAAAGGCGCAGACTATTATCTTGAACTAGCCAAGAAATGTGAAAAGGGCGAGAATAAGAACCCGAAGATCGCAGGGGCACACTACTGGAATCAGGAAGAGTAGCAATGTTTGAAGGAGATCTCAAGCTGGCTAGAGAGTGCTTCAAGAAATATGTTGAACTAAATCCTGATTCTCTGTTCGTAAAACACTTCAGATTCTATAGCAAGAAGAAAAACGCGGAAAAAGCCATGAAAGTTGCACAGGAATACTATAAGAAGACTGGACAAAAGGCTAGATAGATTCCTTTCCACCAAAAACTGCTCTTATGCAAACACATATTCTGACGGGTGACATGCAATCTGCCCAAGGCCGTGATTAGAATGGAACTATCACACGCAGACCGCTGTTTCTTGAGAGCAATCTTGAAGTGCTAGAACAGTTTAGGGATGAAAAAAAGTTGGCGGAAGCAGGATTTCAAATGCTTGGCAGACGTAGACAACTGCAAACTCTTTAAGAAGAAAAAACTTACATTCCTCGGATCATCCAGAATACCTTAGTTCGTCCTAAGGGCCCGTGGTCTAGTCTGGATTAGGACGCTGGCCTGCGGAGCCGGAGATCTGGGGTTCAAATCCCCACGGGCCCGCCAAAATATCTTCCCCCAGGATAAACACTTACGGTGAGTTCTAGAGCTGTATCTGTAACAGGAATATTCCGCATTTCGCAAATATGGATATATCTTCCGTGTTTCACACACTAGTTTAAGAGGGTCTCTGAAGATGCGTAGGAGGCTGCGATTTCACTTTCATTTTCCTCCAATCTATGGGATTTACGACACAGGCGGAGGGGAGATCTATATTTTTGGTGAACACGACGGCAAGATTGAAGACGTTCTAAGTCATGAAGTTCTACATTGGACCGTGCAGAAGATTTCGGGGAAACAAGCAAGTTTGGACCTAGACAATATCCCGCCAAAATCGCTGAGAACATAGCTTGGGAAAGAGCCTTACCAGTTTTCTTGTTTCCTTACCTGTCAAACAGTTTATTAGTTACCTCGGAAAAGGGTGTCTGCAAGGTTTGTGAGGTTGGATATGCTTTCACAGGTAATTGCAGCATGGTCTCCGTGAATCCTTTCGGCAACTTTCGAAGAGATTGCAGGAGAGCTTTGAAAAAGTCGTTCACTAGTCTTTATCCATCCATCTCTATCGAATCGTTTTTGCTGGAAATTCCAGCTAACCCTAAGTTTGGAAACCTGTCTTCAGCAGTTTTTTTTGAACTTGGAAAGAAGCTGAAAAGGCAACCGCGCAAATTGGCAGAGCAAATCGTGAGTTCCATCAAAGTAAAAGATTTCCCACTCATAAGTGCTGTAAAAGCCGCTGGGGGAGGATATACGAACTTTTACGTGGACTTTGGTAGACTCTTGAAGATAACAATTGAGTCTGTTACGGCTTTGGATGTAGCATATGGCCATGTCAAAACAGAAGAGCCGGAGAAGATTATTGTAGAACACACAAGCGCGAACCCCATATCACCCATCCACATTGGTCAAGCAAGAAATCCCTTCCTGGGAGACGCACTTGCGCGGATCTTGGCTGCAAGGGGTCACACGGTCTTTAGGCATTTTTATGTTGACGATGTTGGACGCCAAACTGCAGTGGCTGCATATGGATACAAGAAACTGGGTAGACCAACCGTAGAGGAAAAGCCGGACCACTATATCGGTCTAATCTATACTCTAGCCAGCTGTATTATGGAAATCCAGAGACTTAAGAAGGCAATAGAAAGAGAAAACAACCCAGCATCTGAAACTGTTCAGCAGTTACATAGACAACTGGGCGAATGGACTTCGATTGCAGCTGAATTGGAAAGAAAACACCCAAAACTCTTTTACCAACTTCTCGAAAGAGCCAGCAAAGACATCGAGACTATAGCTGATAATTTGAACCGTGCATATGAAAATGGCGAAGAAGAAGCCAAAAAACTTGTTCGCGAAGTATGCAAGCTCTCACTAGAAGGCATAAAAGAAACTCTTACTCAAGCAGAGATTCTCTTCAACTCTTGGGATTGGGAAAGCAAGTTCACCTGGAATAGTGATACAGCAAAAACGTTGGAAACTTTGAAAAAGACTAACTACGTTTTTCGAGAAGGCCCCGTTCTAGAATTCGACGCCAACAAAGTCGCAGAAGACTACAAGCTGAAACGCTCCCTTGGCATAAGAGACGACTACGAGATCCCCTCTTTGACATTGGTACGCGCAGACGGCACAACCCTCTACACGACCCGAGACATCCCCTACACTCTGTGGAAATTCAAGAGGGCAACAAAAGTGATCAACGTCGTCGGAATGGAACAAAAGCTGCCACAACTACAATTGAAACTGGCCGTATGGGCGTTAGGGCATGCTGAGCAAGCAAGGAACCTTACGCATTTCGCATACAATCTAGTAACACTACCAGGATACAAGATGTCCAGCCGTAGAGGACGCTACATAGCCCTTGACGAAGTAATGGCTGAAGCCATAAAAAGAGCTCGTGAAGAAGTGGAGAAGCGATCACCTCAACTATCCGAAGAAGAAAAGATGAAAATCTCGAAGATCGTTGGAGTTGGAGCCCTCAAATATGCCCTTGTTGTAGTTGATCCCGTAAAGCCCGTGGTTTTTACATGGGATAGAGTGATAGACTTTGAGAGAAACAGCGCACCTAACATTCAGTATTCTCATGCACGGGCTCGCAGCATTTTGAGAAAAGCGCAGAAGAAACCTGAAAACCCAGATTATTCACTACTGACAGAACCATTAGAGCAAGATCTTGTTTTGATGCTGGCACGTTTTCCAGAAACTTTCATCAACTCCGCAGAAAAACTCAAACCCAACGCAATCGCCGACTACGCAAATGCTTTAGCCGACAAGTTCAACAGTTTCTACAATGCTTTACCAGTTATAAAAGCGAAGCCGAAAGCTTTAAGCGCCGCTCGACTAGAGCTGGTTGAAGCAGTTAGCAAAGTACTCAGAAATGCGTTAAATCTGATCGGCATTGTAGCTCCTGAGAAAATGTGACAGAGAATTCCGGAAACGCTTTCAAAACTCAAGTAAAACTCATTATATAAGGAATATGAAGTCTTAGTAAAGCAAGAGATTCGAAGATTCTAGGAAGACATATCGTAGGCCTCTTACCTTAGTCTCACACGAGAAATTATCTAATCAATGAATGCTGAAACAACATAATCATGAATGTCACAGATTGCATGTATGCCATCCAGCTATGACAGAGTTGTTCTAAGAGCATTCGGCAATCTGAAGGAAGTTTAGGAAAAGCAAAATTCTCGGATAAAACCTTTTTGTTTCCTTCCAGAAATGGGTTTTGTTGTGAAAGTTTTATATAGAACTTAATTATAGAACTTAGCTCTACCTAGGGGGTTGTGGTCAGGAAGCATTCTCCTTTCTCCTTTCGTGATGTTTTTGCTAAAGCCTACCACAACCACCTCTTTTTAGGGTCAAGGCGCGCCACGCGAGAGCTTTCCAGTGTTCTCCATTAGACCGCACCAAAACATTATTAGATGTCGAATTCCCGACTTAGAGTTTCTTTTCACGCACGTTCTAAATGGTCTTCTGGGAGTTTCTTTTCATAATTCATTGCCCATGATTTCCCTGTTTTTCTTTAAGAACAGCCTCGATTCGCTGTTGTGTAAAATAGTTTTTATATTATGATCTAGGTTGTGGCTTTGACTTTCCTTTTTAGATCTTCAACAGTTTCAGGGTTCATTAAGGTTGTAATGTCCCCAATCGTTTCGCCTTTCACCAAGGCTTTTAGAATTCTTCGCATGATTTTTCCGCTTCTCGTTTTTGGCAGTGCATCTGTGAATACTATTTTTGCTGGCTTTGCTGTGGGTCCTATGACTTTGACCACTTGTTGCACCAGTTCACGTTCAAGTTCGGGGGAAGAAGTTATTCCTCGCTTTAAGACTACAAAGGCAATGGGAACTTCACCTTTTACTTCATGGGGCGCGGCCACCACTGCACATTCTGCGACTGAAATGTGTTGTGTTAACGCGTTTTCCACTTCGGCAGTTGAAAGCCTATGGCCAGCAACCTTCATCACGTCGTCCACTCTTCCAGTTAAGCGGATGTTGCCTGATTCATCCCACCATATGGCACCGTCGCTTGTATAGTAGATTTTGTCGCCGTACACACTCCAGTACTGAGCCCTGTATCTTTCAGGGTCTTGGTAAACTCCTCTAAGCATACCTGGCGCAAAGGGACTTTTTTGAACAAGATAACCACCTTGGCCTATCCGAACGGGCTGTCCAGTTTCGTCTAGGATATCATGAATTGTGCCAGGGAAACTTCTACCAGCAACTGTGGGGATAAATGGCCCGATGCCCGGTAGAGCATTAATGAGAGTTGCTCCTGTTTCGGTTTGCCACCACGTGTCTATGACCGGGCACCTTCCGCCGCCTATGTGATTGAAGTACCACATCCACGCATCTTGGTTGATTGGTTCCCCAACTGTACCGAGGAGACGTAGGCTGCTCAGGTCATGTTTTTCAGGCCACTTTTTTCCCCACCTTAATATCATGCGTATAGCTGTTGGAGCGGTGTAAAAAACTGAAACATCATATTTCTCCACTATTTCCCACCATCTGTCGACCTCAGGGAAGTCTAGGGCGCCTTCGTATATCAGAACAGTCGCACCGTTGAGCAGTGGTCCGTAGCACGCATACGTGTGTCCTGTGATCCAGCCTATGTCTGCAGTGCACCAGAACACGTCATCGTCATGAAGGTCAAAATCCCACTTAGCGGTCCAATGAGCAACGGTCAAATAGCCCCCTGTATCATGAACTATGCCCTTTGGCTTTCCTGTGGTGCCACTCGTATATAGGATGAAAAGCATGTCTTCACTGTCCATTGCCTCTGGTTCGCAATAAAGTGGAGCCCTTGCCATCAGTTCATGCCACCAAAGATCTCTACCTTCAGTCATGTTGACGTCGTTTCCTGCACGTTTAAAGACCACAACATGCTCGATTTTGGTGTCCTCGACTCCGATGTCTGCGTTTGCTTTAAGGTTGATAACCTTACCTCGCCGATAGTAACCATCTGTAGTAACCAGAACCTTTGCCTCCGCGTCTTGCATCCTGCTTCTCAACGATTCGCCGCTAAAAGCTGAGAAGACAACGCTGTGAGCTGCCCCGATTCGGGCACAAGCAAGCATGGCTACTACTACTTCTGGAACCATAGGTAGATAGATTCCTACACGGTCGCCTCTCTCCACGCCTAAGCTTTTCAACACGTTGGCAAATTTGTTGACCTCTCGGTAAAGATCATTGTAGGTAAGTACTCTGCTAAACTCGTTGACGGGTTCAGGCTCCCAGATGATTGCTGCTTTATTCTTTCGCCAAGTTTTTACATGCCTATCCACGGCATTGTAGGAAGCATTGATTTTGCCGTTGATAAACCATTTATAGTATGGGGGATTCCATTGGTACGTCTTGGTCCATGGGTGAAACCACTCTAGTCCTTCTCTTGCTCTCGCAGCCCAAAAGGCCACAGGATCTTTAGTTGCTTCATCATAGATCGATTCATCACTCACCCAAGCTCTTTTTTTCATTTCTGCAGTAGGCCAGAAAACAAACTTGTTATTTGAATCTTCTTTAACCCATTTCACTTGTTTTGACATAGCTCTGTCACTCTGACTCAGAGTCTTATGGAAAGCGAACCACGACAATAAAATCTTTTCTCTTGGTTTAGTATTGAGACAGAAGGCTCAATAAGTGGAACAATTAATTACCTGAAAGGGCATTTTGCTCTAAAAGAGGGAAAAACATGTCCAACATCATATGCCACTTGGAAATCCCCATTACTGACTTAAAGAAGTCGGGAGAATTCCAAACATAGGTTGGTATGGTCTTTTCATCGACTTAGACGGTAATTTAATCGGGTTGTTCACTCCAAAAACCTAGATGACGGTTCGCATCTACGCGGAAAATCTCGATGAATAATTCTCTCCTATGCAAACGTGCTTCCAAGAAGCAACGATCAACGTTCGGCTGACATTGAAGAAAACAAAGGTTAAAACTGAACCTAGTTAATATAAATCAACTGAACATAGACTGACGACGCACGGGAAGGTGTGGTGTGATGGCTGAGGAGTTTGAGGAGAAGTTTATCAAGCCCATTGTAAATGCCTCTTATCCAGGAACACTAGCCGCCTTAAGCTTAGCAGTGGTGCAGGTTAGCGGAAATGAGATCGCTTTAGGTTTGAAGGTTATACTCTTGTTAGGTGCTATGATGTTCCTTCTTTCAGCTTTTTTCATATTCTTTTACAGTATTTACCCAACGCGCAAAAAACTCTGGACAGGTACAGCCGTAACTTTCTTACTAGGGTTGTTATGTTCGATTTTGTCAGTGTTTGCACTGTTCTTCGCTTGAAAGCTCGCTTACAAGGTTAGTTCTGAAATGATAAGAATCTGCTTCAAAGCCAAAGCCCTTGAGCTTGTGAATGGAAGCAACGATCTAGGTAGCTATTCTTACTTTTCAAACCTTCCTTACGATGTTTTAAATCCTATTTGTCTGATATACACTAAACGAATAATTGGAGAGGAGGTGAGTAGGTAATGCCGAAAAAGAAGGCTAAGAAGCTGGAAGAGAAGAAACCTAAGCGTATCATGTTGAAAGAACGTTCTCTTCCAAAATTCGCTATGAAAGAGCGTGTGACACCTAAGGAAAGAGTAACAGCTAAGGAGAGAGTAACAGCCAAAGAGCGTGTGGCGGCTAAAAGTCGAGTGACGGCCAAGGAAAGAGTAACAGCTAAGGGACGATTGGCAGCAAAAGAACGATTGAAAGCTAAAGAACGCGTCACAGCCAAGGAAAGAGTAACAAAGACGTAAACATCCAACCCGGTGCCCATCTCTTCTAGAACAGCATTTTCACGTTTTTTTTCTTCTTTTTGCGTCTTGTCGATGGTCAAAACCTTTCTTTTGTAGGAATGATTACATCGTAAGTAGCTATGAATCTATATATAGCCTGAGTGAAAGCTAGAGTGAATAGTTGCACTTTGGTAAAAGGCTGTGAGGGATATTGCCCAGCTCTGTGAAAACGTTTCCATCTTGAATAGAATACGGCCCAGTAGCTGACTTGCAGTAAAGCAGCAACTATCGTGAAGGATATCATCAACAACATGGTTCTGTCGTAGAAACCTGCTAAAACTAACACAGCTGACAAAATAGCAACTATTGGATAGGCATATAGGTTTCTCCGGCTCTTCTTTTTAACAGCTTGTTCTCTTTTCCGAGACTCTTCTTGCACTCTCACAATTATCGCCCCGATCGAAGATGCGATTCTTTGAAACTCTTTTCTAAACTTTTTTAGCCTCCTTGGCAGCCTAGCAAGGTTCTCTCTGTTTATTGCAACTATCTCGTCCAGCAAGCCTATCTTGAGAGATTTATCTTCTTCAAAGTATGTCTTGAACATCTTGACGTTATCTTCTACATCTTTTGCGAAATCTTCAGACTCGTCTAAGGCCTTTATGACTGCTTTTTCGAAAGTAGAGATTGCCGACAGATTTTGGTTCAAAACAAAGATCTCTCCGTCACTCATAACTTCAACATCATCCATATTCAAAAGAGGTAGTTGCCTTAGTGCTGAAAGAGTAAGATTGGCCTCGTTAAGAAGCTTGTCAAGGTATCCACACCAAGCCTGACCAATGAAAAGAGTGCCAAATTTGTGAATGTCTTTTTCAATTCTTTCAGTTCTGCCGACAAAGAGAAGTCGGCTCTTTATAGGTTCAAAAAATGAGACTACTTGGTATTGTTCCGGTTTCCTAAGCACTTTCTGGAGATGTGTTCGATTTCGAGATGACAGTTGTGAAAGGGAATCAAATCCGTAAATTGTACTTTTCTTAAACTCCTCGGTTTCGCCATATAAATCAGTTATTGCGAAATCTTGAACGAAAAAGGATGGGTATAGTGTATCCTTAACCTCCTCAAGTAGGAAGGGGGGAAGCTCTATTGTCCATACAGAGCCGTAAGCTGAGTTTATCAGGTGCATGGAAGTCTTTCTTTGCCTATCAATTATTTGCTCTACGGCATTCTTCGCTTCCGGCATTCTGGCCTCTGCAGCTTCATTTCCCATCTTTCTGAGAAGTGATGCAAGCTCCACTTTGGAGCTGGAGTCTTCTGCGGACTCGAAGATTGTTCCCTCATTTTTCTGAAGGAAGCTTTGGTATGTTGAACTGAATGATTGTTCAACTTTTCGAAGGTGTGTACTAATCTGGTTCAACGCTAGCTTGGTGCCACCCATTCTAAGCGTTGCAGCAAGTACCGACCCAGCTTGAGTGACCTCATAATTCTGCGTGAATTGCTTGCTAACTTTCTTCACTTGATCTTCGAAGTGTCTTGTTGTTTCAGTTGCTTTGGAAGGGAGATAAAAAAACATCGAGAGGTCTCGATCGTGAACGGCTTCAAACTTCAGAGGTGCCTTGAACGCCTTCTTAATTGCTGATATAAGGATTACACCATACCCAGTTAGAGTCATTCCAAAATAGAGAACTGAAGCTATGCTGACAACCACGGGAGCAAGGTTCAAAACTTCAGAAGATGCAAGGGCTGAGTAAACTGTGATGAATGCGTCTTGTGCGTCTCCTGCCATGTAGAACGTAAAAAGGGTCGTTTGAAAGGCTGTGTAAATTATCCAAGCCACAGACAAAAATGCAAATCCAATAAGAATTTTCTTTTTCTTTGAAGTGAAGGCGTTTTCATCTGTATGCATTCTGAGGGCTTTCTTGAATATCGATTTGACGTAGCCATATGATTCTTGTCTCAAATTCGAAATGTTCACCAGATCAGCTAGGACGTAGTATCCATCTGTTTCAAAAGGAGGCGCCATATTCATTAGAGTTGCGTAAAAGCAGAAGAAAGCAGTCATGTAAAGGAGATGAGAGACCGAGGCAGGGTAAGGGAAGATGTATCCGATGGCTACTATCGACGAGGCAATGATGAGAGTTGAAAGATTGCCGGCCATCATGACCATGATCCGCTCTCTTCTACCAAGAATCCATGAATCGGTTGCGTCTATATAGAACATGGGACCAAAGTAGAACAAGCCAGTGCCAATTTCGCCGGGAGTCCCTCCGTAATGAACCAAAGCCAATCCATGAGCGATTTCGTGAATTGCAATTGTTGGCCCTAAGACAATGAAGGAATAGAAGAAAAAACCTACAACAGTAGATCCGAGTATCCTAAAATTGCTGCCATCTGCAAAGATAGCTGTGAATCGCCCTGCAAATGCAATGCTGCAGAGAATTATGAAGACGACGATTCCCCAGAAAAGCGGTGTTTTGAGCAGAGGGCGAAACACATTATGGATACTTTCCAGAAAAGCCTTACTTTTTTCGATTAGGACCACATCGATCTCAAAAGCTGAAGGCACCTTTATTCTCTTCTTTCGAGTGTCTTCAACAACTGATTCAAGACAGCCGATTTCAGCGAGGAACAAAATAACTTGCTCAGCGGTGTCCGGTTCAATGTCGGGCCATTTTTCCAAAACCTCTTTGCTGATCTCAGCTAAAGTTCGTTGCCCATCAATTAGATTCCAAATCGCATAAGAAACCTGATCAACATCATAGTACATTCCAGTAAGGTGATTCTTCATGATGTATGTTTCTTTACCGTCAACGATTAACTCTTTAATATTGACCCTTGGAGAGCGTCGTGGAACAAACTGTGAGTTATACGTGATCTCATACATAAGGTCGGTTTTTGAAGACATATATCTACCTCTGCTGCTCCGTCAAGACGAGGGGACCTAGTTTGAGAACTATGGAACCATCAACTTCAAGAAAACAGATGACATCGCCGGGTCGTAACCTGAACTTTCTCCTGATTTCTATCGGTACTGTTATCTGCCCTCTTGATGTCATTCTCGATTCTCCTCTTAAGATGGCTTCAACAGATTTTTGGGGCAATGATTCTCCCTTCCTGTGCAACTTGGATACATTATACATATGTTATATATGCTTATATATCAGAGATGGAGTTTAATCATTCGAGTCGAATGCGCGGTCTCAAGCCTTCTGACCTCCTAGATTTCTTGTCTGAACCACGTAGCCTGAAAGAGGTTGCCCTGCATTTCGGAGTCCCAGAACCTGTGGCTCGTTATTACATTCAAAAGGAAATCGAACAAGACGAAATTCTCATTTGTAAACATTCCAGAGGTGCTGATTCAAGATCGCAAAAGAAAGGCCAACACAAAAATCATATCTATATCTCACGAAGCAGTAACTTATTATCCAGAGGGTTGGCAAGCTTCGCTGCAACGAAAGATGCAAGAGCTAAAGAAGAACTAAGGCAAAAAACAGCCCTCTTCAAGTTTAGCTCCAAAAGTGCGAACAAGTCCAGCCTGTCTACAACAGCAGACATTTCTGATTCGAAAAATCCCGAGCTTGAGCAACATTCATTTCCAAGACTGGGAATGGGCAAAGAGAGATTAGTGAGGACAAGCAAAAGACGGCATTTTCTTGCCATTAATCGCCCAGCGAAGCTAGGTCGAACAAAATCGCTTACTGCATCTGAAAAGCTAGCTTTATTCACGGCTCTATGCAATCGACCACTGTCGTATTTGGATCTTCATACAGGTTTCGACATCTCCAAGCAAACGATTAAGACCTTTGTGAAGAACGGGTTAATCCAAGAGAGCTGGGGACCGAGAAACATAGGAGTTGGGTTTCGACTTACAGAGAAGGGAAAAGAATATCTTGAAAGATTGAGACGGGCGGCAAAACTGGAGAAAGATGAAATCAAGAAGGCCTCTATCCGACTCAAGCACCGAAGCTTATAACGGGATGCTAGAAACAACCTGAGGACCGGATGACATTGAAGCCGCGAAGTCTATGCACACTAAAAGCCTTTCATACCCGAAAATGATACTTACAGTGAACAAAAATGGCTTCAGAAGGCGACATGGAGACCATTCTAAGAAAGGCCATAGAACAAGAAGGAAAATTTGAATGGCTTGATGCGGCAAAGTCCTATGAAAAAGCACTAAATCTTGAACCGAAAAGTGTTTCCCGCACAGCAGAGACTTGGAGAAAGGTTGGTTCCTGCTACCGTCTAGCTTCCAGACAAACTGGAACCCAAGAAGACTTCCGAAAATTCAGGAAGCTTGCAGTGGAGGCCTACAAAAGTGCCGCTGAGCTTTTTGGAAAAGAAGACCATTTGAAGAAGAAAGGCAAAGTTGCTCAGTGTAATGCTATTGCCGCTTACTTGACTTCTTGGTTAGCCTCTACCGCTCCTGAAAGAAGAAAAATGCTTGAAGAGTGTTGTGTGTCTGGAAGTGAGAGCTTAGAGGCATATAAGAATGCTGCGGATGACCAAGGTTACGCGGAGATATGCAACGATCTACTGCTGTGTCACTTTGAGAAATTGTATGTTGCATCTGACTGGAGGGAGATAAGGATGGTGGCTCAAGAGGGAATCAAATGTGCTGACGAGGCAATTGCAGTTTTGTCGAGGCTTAAGAACAAAAGTGAACTCGTACGCGCCTATGCCGTAGCCAGCCTTCAAAGCTGGTATGCGGCAAACATCAGTGAGCAAAAGGAGAGAAGAAAAGAGCTTTCCCAAAGAAGTGTGAGTTACTCAAAGAAGGCGTTGGAGCTTTCCAGGGAGGTTAGCAATCCCTACTGCAAAGCCATGTCAAACTGGGCAGCAGCTTTCTCTACGCTCTTTTTTACGGAAGAAGTTGAATCCTCGCTTAACTATGCAAGAGAGATGCTGAAACAGGGAAAGACCTTGAAAGATAACTACCTGAAAGGTATCGCGTCCTATGTCCTTGCGTTTGTCACCAATTGGATGATGCTCAGAGAGGAGGATCCCGACGTAAAGAAAGAGGGGCATAGAAAGATCATCAAATACGCTCAAGATGCCAACCAATACCTTCAGTTGGTCTCCAATGACTTGTTCATTGCACAAGTCTACTCCTACTACGCGGAAAGCTACTCCTCTATGGCACGCAATGTAGAAGTCACATCAGAAGAAAAACGCATTCTCCTAAGAAAGGCAGTGGAAATCGGGCGTAAAGGGTTAGAGCACGCATCTCGTTCAGGTTCCCCCGACGCCACTGGCACGAATCTTCATGCACTAAGCAAAGCTCTAGATGCTCGGGCGCGATTCGACCTTGAAATTGGAAAGGCTGAAAAAGTGGAGCTGCTCGAAGAAGCTCTCATTCACAGGGAAGGATACAACAAGATTGTGGAAACTGTATTTCCATCAAATGATTGGACTCGCGGTGTCGGCAAAAACTATGAAGGCTTAATAAAGGCAGAGTTAGCTAGAGTTGAAACAGACAGAGACAAAAAGATAGCTCTTCTAAAAAGTGCTGCCTCGGACATGGAGGATTGCCTGTCAAGGTGTAGAAGATGGATATTGTCTCGCCCTGTGCCAACGCTCATCGCTGCCTTCGCACGATTTGAAGACTGGTTTGGAGGAATACTTAATGAGCTTTACTTACTTACTGAAGACAAGGCGACCCTGACTAGAGCAATTGAAATCTATGAAGATGCAACTCAGAGATTTAAGAAAGTCGACCTGTCAAGCCGTGTCGCCGAATCCTACTGGAAAATGGCAAAGGGTTTAGACCTCTTAGGAAAACAGCGCAAGGCTGCAGAAGAGTTCGAAAACGCATTCGCAGAATACAAGAATGCGGCTCAAAAAATCGCTCATTTCGCAGATTTCTATCTCGATTATGCAACTTACATGAAAGCTTGGAGTGAAATTGAGAGAGCAAAAGATGCCCACTTGCACGAAAAATATCTCTCCGCGATGGAACGTTACGAGAAAACCGCAAACCTTCTTAGATCCTCACATTTGTGGAACTATTTATCTTCTAACTTCTCTGCATGGTCACTTCTTGAACAGGCAGAAGATTGGAGTAGGAAAGAAAGTAACGTCGAGTCAATAGGAGCCTTCAAAAAAGCAGCTGAACTTTTCAAGGAAGCTAAAGAAGCTTTCGACAGGCAGATCGAGAAGATCCAAAATCTGGACGAAAAGGAGAAGGCGATTGAACTTAGTAAAGCCTCTATACTGAGAAAGGATTATTGCCTTGCGAGGTCAAACGTAGAAGAAGCGAAAATATATGACCGCAAAGGAGATCATGTTGAAAGCGCTGAAAAATATGATTCAGCTGCTACAATTTTCGATAAAATTCTAAAAGCAATGGGGACAGGAATTGATCGAAAAGAAATAAGGGCATTTGCTTTTATGTATCGTGCATGGCAAAAGATGAAGATGGCTGACGGAAGAGCGTCACCTGAACTCTACCGCGAGTCGTCAGAGTTGTTTCTTAAAGCAAAGGAACACAGCACGAAAAACAAAACAGTCTTGCTAGCTTCGGGCAACAGTGCTTTCTGCAAGGCATTGGAACATGGAACCATGTTTGAAGAGAAAAGAGAGAAAGATGATTTCTCTAAAGCAAAGAAATTCCTTGAGAGCGCGGCTAACTACTACTTGAAAGCTGGCTTTGAGAATGCTTCAATATGGACAAGCGCCACAGGAATTCTGTTTGATGCTTATAACTACAAGAGTAGTGCTGAAATAGAGATTGACCCTGAAAAGAAGATGAAGATCTACCTTCTCGCCGAGAAATGTCTTGAACGGTCAGCCGGACTCTACGAAACAGCAGGGCACACCGGCAAAAAGAGCGAGGTTCTCAAGATTTTGAGAGAAGTGAAAGAAAAAAGCGAATTCGCATTGTCCTTGAGGGAACTTGTCGGAGTGCCTTCTGAAGCATCAAGTACCAGCATAATGTCTGCACCGGGCCTGACTGTGGAAGAGCCTGTTGGTTTGCTGAAGTTTGAACGTGCATTTATTCAAGCAAATCTAATTGCGCACAAGCTAGAGGTTGCAGTGGGTGAAACCTTTGGCTTGGAGATTCAACTTGCCAATCTTGGAAAGAACGCTGCATTTCTGATTAAAATGGAAGAAATAGTTCCGGAAGGATTTAACCTCATAGAAAGGCCTAAGAGATGTGTAGTTAATGACGGAATACTTAACTTAAAGGGGAGAAAATTGGCTGCACTTGCAACAGAGGAGATGAGGCTCACACTAAAGCCTAAAAGGAAAGGAAGATTTACTTTCACACCGAAAATTCAGTATATGGATGAAGTTGGGGAACACAAGTCTTGCCAGCTTGAACAGGTAACGGTAACTGTAAAAGAACTGGGAATACGTGGTTGGCTGCGAGGTCCCGGTTAGCCGTTCTTCAAGATGAAACATCGGGAAGTTTGCTTTCAGTCCTAAGTAATAGTTTCTTCAATCATACAGGCTCTTGCAGTAACTTAGGGCAAAGCTTAACTTCACAACACGGATAATAAATGCAACTAATGGAGATGGGATAGATATGCCTGAAACCCTAGTCTTGAAAGTTGACAAGCCTCACTTTGTTGTCAAGCTTCATCAAGACGTACTCGAAGTAGACTTGAAGGAAGGAGCCAAGAAAGAGCTTGAAGACGTAGTTGAGGCTCACCCTATGCTGAGAGAAAGCGTAGGAGTTCTATTTCAAACTATAATCCCACTAGACATCGCGTTACACGAAGTGGAATCTGTGAAAGTGGACGATAATGGCCGGTTGAGACTGGTGATTCCACTACGAAGAGACATTATTATCCCTCTAGAGGCTCACGAATCAGAAAAACTTGCCCAGAAGTTAAAGGAACTGATACCCTTGGCCAAGCTTAAAGAGGCTGAGGAGAGCAAGGTGTTAGAGGAAGCTGAGAAGAGACGAAGACAAAGGCCGAGAGAGCCGATAGAGCCGATCTAAAAGCTCTTTGATCTGCCTTAAAGAACCACTTCGAAAGTCCCGCAATCGGTTTTTTCAGTAACCAAATCGTGAATTCCTAGTGTTTGATTAGGATAGAGGGAGGGCAGAACCTTTCGAAAATGTTAAAAGTATGGTCATGGTAAGTCATGAAGCTATCTAAAAGGTGAACGTGGCAATGACTTGGATTTTAGTTGCACCTATAGCAGCGTTAGCTGCCGTGGTTTTCTCGGTATATCTATACTTCTACGTAAACAGCAAAAGCAGCGGAACACCAAAAATGCAGGAGATTTCTGATGCAATCAAAGAAGGTGCGAGAGCTTTTCTCAAAAGGGAGTACGTGGCACTAGCAGTCTTCGTAGCTATCATGGCAGCAATCTTGACAGTTGCCCTTGGCATTTATATGGATATGGGTATCGAAATCGGACCCGCCTATATTTTCGGTTCAATTTGCTCCGCCCTTGCTGGCTTCCTGGGAATGGAAGTTGCCATACGAGCCAACGTAAGAACTGCCAATGCTGCTCGCGAGGGACTAAACAAAGCCTTTCCAATAGCTTTCCGAGGAGGTGCAGTGATGGGGCTTTCTGTAGTGGGTCTAGCACTCTTAGGAGTCTCGGTTGTTTACTTTCTTACAGGTAGCCCTGAACTGGTGTTAGGTTTCAGCTTCGGAGCCAGCGCGATGGCCTTGTTCGCCAAAGCAGGTGGAGGGATATACACTAAGACAGCCGATGTTGGTGCTGACTTGGTTGGAAAAGTTGAAATGGGAATTCCAGAAGACGATCCTCGAAACCCCGCTGTAATTGCAGACAATGTCGGTGATAACGTCGGTGATGTGGCTGGAATGGGCGCTGACCTCTTCGACTCTTACGTTGCCAGCATCGTTGCAGTAATGATCTTAGGATCTTCTTTAGGAGATGCTGGGGCTTACACAAATCTGCCCCTTGTATTTGCAGGGTTAGGAATAATTGCTTCAATAATTGGAGTAGCGGTAGTAAGAGTCGGCAAAGAAGGAAATCCTGGAAAGGCTCTTAACTGGGGAACATACTTCACTTGCACTATCCTCATTATTCTCACGTTATTAATTGTCTACCATTTGGCATACCCAGTGGAAATTTGGGGAGCACTCACAGTTGGATTAATTGCCGGCATCATAATCGGTATCACTACTGATTATTTCACGTCCATAGATCGATTGCCAGCGAAAAGAACCGCCGAGTCTTCCCAGACTGGTGCTGCGATTAACATCATATCCGGCTTCTCTTATGGTCTAATCAGCATGTTTCCACCCCTCCTCGGCATAGGCATTGCATCTGCAGTGGCATACTTCATCTGCAACAGCTTAGGCCCAGGGTTTGGGGTCTATGGAGTTGGAATGAGTGCTGTTGGAATGCTTTCAATAGTAGGCATGATTGTTGCCGGTGACGCATACGGTCCAATAGTGGACAATTCTAAAGGAATTGCAGAGCAAGCTGGCATGGAGGAAGAAGTTATCGATATCGCGGATCGTCTTGACGCTGCAGGTAACACTGCCAAAGCCATAACAAAAGGTTTCGCGATTGGAGCTGCAGGGCTTACCGTTCTTGCATTGCTTGCAGCTTATCAAGAAATTATTCAGAGGGCAACTGGAAACATCATCAGCTTCGACTTGATGAACCCCCTAGTTCTAACAGGTGCCCTTATAGGTATAGCCATGCCACCGCTCTTCTCAGCTATGGTCATGCTCAGTGTCGGAAAGAACGCTTTCATAATGATAGAAGAGGTCCGTAGACAGTTCAGGGAAATTCCTGGCTTAAAGGAAGGAAAAAAAGGAGTAAAACCTGACTACGCAAAATGCGTGGATATTGCGACAAAAGGAGCTTTGAAAGAACTGATGCCTGCTAGCATAGTTACAATCGCTGCCACTTTGATAGTAGGTTTTGCAGGGGGAATTGAAGCCTTAGGAGGCTACCTAGGCGGCACTATATTCTCAGGCTTAATCTTTGCTTTGCTAATGGCAAACTCTGGCGGCCTATGGGACAACGCTAAGAAGTATATTGAAGCAGGAGAACTTGGAGGCAAAGGTTCAGATGCCCACAAAGCTGCGGTCATAGGCGACACTGTGGGCGACCCATTTAAAGACACTGCAGGCCCCTCGTTAAACACAATGATCACAGTTATGTCGCTTGTTGCTTCAGTCTTTGCCCCGCTCATTGTTGTATTTGCCCTAGTGTAATCAAACGAAAGACATGTTGGGAAACAGTATCAACACAACTGAACTGAGTAATTTGATAATCCATAGTCGCTGACCCATATGAGATAGGATTTTAGGTTCTTCGCGGACATCTCTCGGCGTCCACAAGACCGTTGCTTTTCTATATTAGCTTTCCGTTGCAGATTCCTTTCGTCTGAAGACTCTTTGCTGAAGAATGTTACGGATCTCTTTGCAAAGACGTATTCTTTCTTTTTGTGGAAGAGCAAGCAAGTCGACAGTTTGTTGCCCCTTAAGCTTTTTCACAGGTCCCGCCTAAAACATAAGCTATAGTAAATCTTAATAAAGGACTTATTTCGAAAACCGATATATATCTCAAACAAAACTACAGGAAAAACCCGTAATGTTTTGTCCGTCAATCACGTACTACACGTCGAAATAGCCAATCTCCTCAGCGATCAATTCCACAACGCTACGACACTGAAAACGCAAAGTATTTTGGGTCTCAAAACTGCAATTCAGAAAAGGAGTACAAACAAGTGCGCGCAGAGGTCAAAGTACTAGGCATCGTTCAGGGCGTAGGATTCCGTCCTTTCATCTACCGCATAGCTACGGCAAATGGCTTGAAGGGCTATGTGAGAAATCGCGGCGACGCTGGAGTCGAAATAGTTGTGGAAGGCAGCAAGCAGGCTATGAAACACTTTTTAGACGACTTGAGAAAGGAGAAGCCACCCCAAGCACGCATTTACAAAACGCTTGTACGATATTCCAAGGAAAAAGGAACTCTCGCAGAATTCACGATTCTTGAAAGCTCGGAAACAAAAGAACTAATAGGCTCAGTTGTTCCACCAGACATCGCCACATGTGACGAATGCCTAAAGGAACTGCGTGATCCAACAAACCCGAGACATAACTACTTCTTTATTACTTGCACAGATTGTGGATCTCGCTACACAACAATCTGCAAACTGCGCTACGATAGGAAAAACACCACAATGCAGAATTTTGAGATGTGTGAATTCTGCAAAGATGAGTATGCCGATCCTGCCAACAGAAGGTTCCACGCACAAACTATGGCCTGTCCTGAATGTGGACCGAAAGTATACTTAACGACAAACGAAGGCCGGCTTCTTTCTTCAAAGGATCCAATACGGGAAGCTGGACGTTTACTGGAGGATGGATATGTACTTGCAATTAAAGGCTATGGCGGCTTTCATGTAGCGACCGCCACAACTAAACATGAGCCTATCCTTAGACTCAGGCATGTTAAGCATAGAGCCCACAAACCCTTTGCGGTTATGGCACGAGACTTAGACACTGTTCGCACTTTCGCAAGTGTTAGCGTCAAAGAAGAAGAGAAATTATCATCACATACCAGACCTATACTGCTCCTTGACAAAGCAGAAAGTTATTACCTCTCAGAATTAATTGCGCCAGGCTTGCACAACATCGGTGTAATGCTGCCGTATACCGGTTTACATGTAATGCTGTTTGATAAAGTGAGAGAGCCAGCCTTTGTCATGACAAGTGCTAACCACCCGAGCGAACCGATAGTCATCGACGATGGTAAAGCTTTGAAGAAGTACCACTCTACGGTGGATTATTTCTTACTTCACAACAGGGTGATCGCTCAAAGATGCGATGACTCAGTCCTTCGACTACATAACAAAAAACCATGTTTCATCCGCAGATCACGTGGATATGCACCAAAACCCCTCATTCTGAAAAAATCGTTTGGCAAATGCGTACTAGGCGTAGGTGCAAACGAAAACGTAACTTCATGCATTCTATTGCGCGACAAAGCCTTTGTGTCCCAATACATAGGCGACGTAGAGAAGGTTGAAACCTTCAAATTCCTGAAGAACACGATTCGTCACCTAATGACTCTGACAAACGTCAGGCTTGACATGATTGCGTGTGATTTGCACCCGAAGTTTGCCACTGCAAGGCTAGCGCAGGAAATTGCAGTTAAGAACGGTTGCTCAGTCTTGCCTGTTCAACATCATCACGCTCATATGCTTTCCTTAATGGGAGAGTACGGGTTAGACGAAATTGTGGGAATAATCTGTGACGGATATGGATATGGGACAGATGGAAGGCCCTGGGGAGGCGAAGTTCTCTATTGTAGCAAAAATCGCTTTGAGCGAATAGGTCATCTTCAAGAGCAGCCTTTAATTGGAGGCGACTTGGCGACACGCTATCCCCTTCGAATGGCAGCGGGAATACTAGGGGACACAGTGGCCGTTGAAGATTGGCTTTCAAAAAACAGCAAACATCTTCCCTACAGGGAAAAAGAAGCGCAAACAATAATCAACCAGCTTTGCAGCAAGCACTCCTCGTCCTTAACCACCACAAGCTGCGGACGAGTCTTAGACGCTGTTTCAGCTATTCTGGACATCTGTTATGAAAGAACGTACCAAGGAGAACCAGCGATGAAGCTGGAGTCAGCGGCGAGCCATGGCCATGATGTGTTAAAGCTGGAACCAGAAATCGCCAGCGGAATTCTTAACACAACTGAAATTGCAAGGGCTGTTTTTGAAGCAAAAGATAGTTTTTCCACTGCTAACCTGGCTTACTCCGCCCAGTCATATTTGGCAAAAGGCTTAGCTCAACTAGCACTTGAAGCAGCGCAAGAGACAGGAGTAAACGCTGTAGGATTCTCAGGCGGAGTAGCCTACAACGAACACATTATGTTAACCATGAAAAAGCACGTGGAACAAAATGGCGTCAGACTGTACGTCCACCATACACTTCCCGCTGGAGATGGAGGAATTTCCTTCGGGCAAGCCCTTGCAGCCGCGATGTCTGCGGCTCATTGCCACTGATTTTGAGGCCTATGATGTCTAGATAAGCTTCTCTTTAGATAGACATTACTTACGAGAAAAAAAGGGGAAACGTATGTGGGCGTTCTCATTGTATCACGTAGTTAGTATACTGCGTGTTAGTGGTGAAGATTCGAATTCTTCAATCAACTCAAATCCTCTTTCTGTAGTTCTATAGAGTCTGCCACGCCTTTCAATAAAATCTCCGTCTTCCAGAAGATCAATATATCTGTTAAGCTGTTCACAACTTAAACGAGCTGAGTAAAGCAAATGGGTAGTCCTGATTCCCTTCCTTGCTGCCTTCAAAATGGCTACGGAAATAGCGAGTACCCCCCTTCTCCTGAATGTAAAATCCATGCTTACCCAATAATAATATGTAAGTATTTTCTATAAGATAAATCTATTCTTCTTTATCCAAGATCCTTGTACATCCACAGCTGTAATCCAAAACTCATTTATTAGAGGAGAGATTTTCGATAAATGATAGAAAATGTGTTTGGCAATCCCAGCGAGAGTTGAGGAAATCCGTGGTGACGTAGCTAAAGTGGACTTTGGAGAAGGTGTTCTTAGAGAAGTAAACATTGCACTGGTAGAGGCAAAGGTTGACGAATACGTCTTGGTTCACGCAGGCTACGCCATCCAAGTAATTGATAAAGAAGAGGCTCATGAAACACTTAGGCTGTGGAACGAAATTCTAAAAATGGAAGAGCCAAACGCGTAAAATCTATAGGAGTTTGTTCATGTCAAAGAGTTTTGAACGTGTTGTGAAGGCTGATGAAGGAGAGATTTTCGACTTAGAATTGGAGGAGAGCGTTCTAAGGGAAAACCGAAAACTGGCTGAGAAAAACAGAGAACTCCTGAAAAAGCATGGCATCGTAGCAATTGATGTGATGGGCTCCATTGGAGCTGGAAAAACATCACTGCTCGAAAGACTTGTTAAACTTCTTAAGAAGGACCATAACATAGCTGTTTTCAAAGGCGATCTAACAACAACGATTGATGCTGAGATTATCAAACGTCATAGTGTAGAAGTTGTAGCAATAAACACAGGTAAGGAATGCCACTTAGACGCAAATCTAGTGAAGAAAGCACTACAGCAGCTCAATCTCAACATAATAAATCTGCTCTTCATAGAAAACGTCGGCAACCTCATTTGCCCAGCTGAGTTTCCTCTGGGCTGCGAAAAGCGGATAGTGGTTATCAGCGTTACAGAAGGACCCTACATGGTTATCAAGCATCCATTCATTTTCATGGATGCCGAAGTTGTCGTCATAAACAAGATAGATCTAGCAGAGGCTATGAAAATTGACTTGAACAAGCTTAGAGCTGATGTGGAAGATATTAATCCGGAAGCAAGAGTCGTTTTCACCAACTGCCGCAGCGGCAAAGGCGTCAAAAAAGTGGTTAAGGCTCTGAATCTGTAAAAGGACTTTGCAAAGAAATGCATGAAGGCTCAATAACTATGCAAATTGTCGAATCTGTGATGAAAGAAGCGGATACACAAAAAGCAAAGAAAGTAGTTGAAGTAAATCTTGTTATAGGTTCTTTGACTTTTCTGAACCCTGAACAGATTATGTTTTGGTACGAAATGTTGACAAAAGATACTATCATGGAAGGCTCAAGACTTGTTGTTGAAGAAAGTGAGGGTACTGTACACTGCAGAAAATGTGGATACGAAGGCGGTTTTAAGTACATTGATGACAAGGCTTTCCATGTCCCGGTGCCTACTCTGCAGTGTCCAAAATGCGATGGTACAGTTGAAATCGTGCGCGGAAAAGACTGCGTAATTAAGCGCATCAAAATGCTGACTTAGAGGTTTGCACTTGGAAGAGTTAGCTGGGTTCCGTGACCCGGGGTTGGCCAAGCAGATTACAGCGCACATTCAGGAGCTTGCTCCTGATTATTCGGTGAAATTCTGTCATGTTTGTGGAACTCATGAGTGGACAGTAACTCACTTTGGGCTACGCAGTCTTTTGCCAAGACAAATAGAGGTAATCGCTGGACCCGGATGACCTGTCTGTGTTCTGCCTGCAACAGAGATTGATGAAACCGTTAAGTTAGCTTTGAAAGGTGTCACTGTAACGACGTTTGGAGATGTTTTGCGAGTGCCAGGTTCAAGCTCTTCTTTAGCGAAAGCAAGGGCTGAGGGAGGTGATGTGCGAGTTGTTTACAGTGTGAGTAATTCTGTGAAGATGGCCAAAGAAGAACCACGTAAAGAGTTTGCTTTCTTCGCCACAGGTTTTGAGACAACAGCGCCTTCAACAGCAAATGAGATACTAAAAGGGCCTCCAAAGAACCTCAGCTTTCTGATTTCCCATCGCTTGATTCCGCCAGCGATGGAGTTGCTGTTAGGAATTGGGGATCTACATATCGATGGATTCATTGCACCCGGTCATGTTTCAGCCATAATCGGCTTGAAACCCTACGAGGTGTTTTCAAGTGCTTATAGAATGCCGGTTGTGGTGGCTGGTTTCGAACCTTTGGATGTTCTATTTGCGGTTGACATGTTGCTACAGCAGTTCAGGGATTCTGTGGCTAGATTAGAGAATGAGTATGGAAGGGTGGTTAAGTGGGAGGGTAACCCAAAAGCTTTGAAACTTATCAACCGTGTTTTTGATGTTGTCGACGGTAAATGGCGAGGTTTAGGAAGGTTGCCCGCCTCAGCATTGGCTTTGAAAAGTGAATATGAAAAGTGGGATGCTCGGAAGAAGCACAACGTAAAGGTGGAATCGGCACGCGATCTTTTGCCTGGATGTTTATGTCACCTAGTTATGATCGGAAAGATTAAACCGAGTGAATGTCCCTTGTTTATGGATGGTTGCACACCGGAGTCACCAAAAGGAGCTTGTATGGTTTCTGTGGAAGGGACTTGCTGCATTTGGGCTAAACACGGTGTGAATCAATAACTTTGCCATGCGTGTGTGATTGATCTGTTTCTGTTTGGCTTGCAAAGCTGAGTTGGTCTTGTGAGGCGCAGATTGATTGACCGTCAGCGTCATATATGCATGAGAACTCGTATGACGGTCGTTTACCATATGACTCAAGCATGGATCTAATGCTTATGAGATTACGGGTTGCCACATGATGAGGCGCTCAAAGTCATATGTAGGTTATTAAATGTTTATATTGTTGGTTTCTGTGTAACCTAAACGCAACAAGATGCTAGTGGACGAATCATGAACGTTCCGAAGACAATAAACACGTACTGTCCGAAATGTAAGACTCACACAGAACACTCTGTAAGCCTTTACAAAGCTGGAAAAGGACGAGCCTTAGCTTTAGGAACTCGGCGCCACGAAAGGGAGAAAAAGGGATACGGCGGCCAAGGCTGGCCACTTCAGAAGAGATTCGCCAAAACGACCAAAAAACAAACTCTCAAGCTTAAATGCAAACAATGCGGCTATACAGTCCAAAGGAAAGGCATCCGACTAAGAAAACTAACCATCGGAGGTCAAGGCTAAACCATGAGCACAGACTGGGAAAGTCTCATACCAAAACCTAGATCCTACTTCCTGCGAGTACGTTGCCCTGACTGTGGTAATGAGCAACTTGTCTTCAGCAACCCTACAAACATCGTTAAATGCAACATATGCCAAACAACTCTCGCCATTCCTACAGGAGGCAAAGCGAAAATCAAGGGCGAAATCACCGCCAAACTGGAGTGAGGTTCTAAGCAATGCCACTTCTCCAGAAACAGGAATGGCCAGAAAGAGGTGAACTTGTCCTTGCCACGGTGAAAAAAGTCACTGACTATGGCGCCTATGTCACCCTCGAAGAGTACGGCGATAAAGAAGGCCTTCTCCACCGAAACGAGATTAGCACAAGCTGGATTCGCAACATACGTAACCACGTTCGTGAAGGCCAAAAGCTCGTTCTCAAAGTCCTTCGAGTCGATCGAAACAAGAAACACATAGATCTCTCCCGTAAACGCGTCACCAAAAGTCAACGTATAGGCAAAATCTACGCCTTCAAGCATGAGAGAAAAGCTGAGACCTTTCTCCGCATCACTGCTGAAAAACTCCACAAACCTTTTGAAGAAGTAACAGAAAAAGCAGCCGTTCCTATGGAAGAAACCTACGGTGACGTTTACACAGCACTCGAAGAAGCAAACCGCCAAGGTTCCGATGCACTGACGAAAGTTGGCATTCCCCAAGACATTGCAGACACGTTGGCTAAGTTAGCCCAAGAGAAAATCCGACCTCCTCTGGTCGAAGTAAAAGGTGTTCTACAGCTCTCTATCAACAAACCAAACGGTGTCAACATAATTAAAGATGCCCTGCACACAGCTCAGCGAGTCTCAACCCCAAACACAGCAAAGGTTCATATTTACACGATTGCGTCGCCAAGGTACCGTCTGAAGGTAGAAGCCGAAAACTATAAACAAGCCGAAACAATTCTTCAAAAGGCTTCAGAAGCAGCTACAAAAGCGATCTTGAAAGCTGGTGGAAAGGGAAGTTTCAAAAGGGAAAAGTGATGGTGTGGCTTCTCAGAAAATGCGAAAAATGTAACCGCTATACCTTACACACTAAAAAATGTCCTCACTGTGGTGGCAAGGTCCACATTCCACACCCTGCGAAATTTTCGCCAGACGACAAGTACGCTAAGAACCGCATAGCTCTAAGAAAGGAAGAATCACACAAATGAAGACGACGATCAAAGAAAAATTCCAAATAAAACCTGAGAGCCCTGTTCTCATAGAAGGCCTCCCAGGCCTAGGAATGGTAGGCAGAATCGCCACACGCTACCTAGCTAAACACCTCAAAGCTGAGAAGTTCGCTCTCCTCTACTCACCTCACTTTCCATATTATGTCATTGTAAACAAAAAGGGAAATGCCCGTCTCCTTCGTGGCGAGTTCCACTATTGGAAAAATCCGAGAGGCCGCGACCTAATACTTTTCACGGGAGACAGCCAAGCCCAAACTATCGAAGGTCAATATGAGATTGCAGAAACCATCCTAGACTTCGCCAAAAAACACAAAGTAGACACCATAGTTACATTGGGTGGCTACCGTAAGGAAGCCGGTGAAACACCTCAAGTCATAGCCACAGCCACAGATACTGCAATACTAAACAAGGCTCTCAACGCAGATGCTTCACCTAGTCCCTCTGGAAACCCCATTGTAGGAACAGCTGGTCTACTCATCGGTATGGCGAAGTTCAAGAATATCCCAGCATTGTGCCTTTTAGGAGAAACCCGGGGTTACCTCCCAGATCCAAAAGCTGCGAAAAGCATCCTCCAAGTTTTGCAGAAAATGCTAGAGATCTCCGTTGACTTGGATCATTTGGACGAAGAAATTGTCAAATCTGACAAAATTTTGGAGAAAATGCGGCAGATAGAGGCACGAAGAGAAACATATGCAAAGAAAATGCGGAAGGGTGAGGAAGACAAGACCACCTACATAAGCTAGTAAGACTGCGTTGAATGCGAAATCGTTTCTCGTGAAGGACTAGAAAATGGAGAGAATGATAGTCACAGGTACGAGTGGACTTCTTGGAAGCAAAATCGCTGAGAGAGCAGAAGAAAGATTCTCAGTTTGTCGGACGCATTTAACGCATCCAGTTTTTTCAGACTCGATAAAGATGAACGTCACAAATGAAGATGAGGTACAGCAGGTCTTCAGCAAAGTCAAACCAGACATCGTAGTTCACACAGCCGCAGTGACAAATGTTGACAAGTGCGAGGTTAACAAGAACCACGCTTCAAAAGTGAATGCAGAAGGAACGGGAATTCTTGCAGAGGCCTGCAATAAGATAGGGGCGAGAATCATCTACATTTCAACTGACTACGTATTTGATGGAAAAAAGGGACTCTATACAGAAGATGACGAGCCGAACCCTATAAACCACTATGGTCTGACAAAGTTGACGGGGGAAAGATATGTTACAGATATTTGTGAACCCTTCGCGATTCTTCGAACGAGCGTCTTGTATGGCCTGCACTCCGAGAAGTCGAATTTCGCAAAGTGGGTGATAAAATCCTTGACCAGAGGAAAGCCAATAGACGTCGTGGAAGACCATTACAATTCTCCTACCCTCGCCGATAACCTAGCTGACGTCATTCTAGAAATAGTCGACAAGAGATTAGAAGGCGTTTACCACACAGCTGGAAGCAAGCGAATAAGCCGATACGGCTTTGCCTTGAAGATCGC
Source organism: uncultured Candidatus Bathyarchaeia archaeon (assembly GCA_964348215.1). GTDB lineage: Archaea > Thermoproteota > Bathyarchaeia > Bathyarchaeales > SOJC01 > CAYGBS01. The sequence goes on along the minus strand of CAYGBS010000001.1, from coordinate 17,183 downwards.
TGAAAACTTTGACTTGGATGAGAGTCTTATAAAGCCAATAAAAATGCGGGAATTGAAAGCTTGGACAGCGAAAAGGCCAAAGGACTCTTCTCTCTGTGTGGATAAAGTCAAAAAAAAGATAAACAAGGAACTTTTAGGGGTTACGCAAGGTTTAAAGGAGATGAATAAAAAATGGGCGGAATCAAAATGAAGGGAGTTATTCTGCATGGGGGTCATGGCACAAGACTTAGACCGCTGACCCATACCGGTCCAAAACAACTAATCCCCGTGGCAAACAAGCCCATGTCCCAGTACGTTTTAGAAGATTTGAGAGATTCAGGTATAGATGAAATTGCGATTATAGTTGGAGACATTTTGCCAGAAAAAGTCGAAAACTATTACAAGGATGGTCAAGAATTCGGGGTAGAAACGACTTATATTCACCAAGAAGAGCCTGGGGGAATCGCCCAAGCAGTCAGCCTTGCAAAGGACTTTGTTGATGACAGCCCTTTCGTTGTGTATCTTGGTGACAACTTATTGAAAGGTAGAATTGCGGAGTTTGTAAAAGAATTCAAGATTTCAGACTGTGCAGCAATGATACTTCTCTCTGAAGTTGAAAACCCCAGACAGTTCGGGGTGGCTGAATTTGACAAAAATGGAAAACTGGTGAAATTGGTGGAAAAGCCAAGAGAGCCGCCCAGCAACTACGCCCTAACAGGCATATACTTCTTCACACCCTTAATCTTCGACATGATAGATTGTTTAAAGCCCTCTTGGAGGGGAGAACTGGAAATCACCGAGGCACTACAGGGTTTACTAGATGCAGGACATAAAGTTGGGTACAAGTCCGTCACAGGATGGTGGAAGGATACAGGAACGGTGGAAGACATACTGGAAGCAAACCGCTTGATCCTAGACGACCTAAGAAAGAAAATAGATGGTGCAGTTGAAGGAAAATCATCGGTCCAAGGAAGGGTATCGGTAGGAAAAGAGACCGTTATCAAGCAGGGTGCTTTGGTAAGGGGACCGGTCATAATCGGTGAAAAATCAGTCATAGGGGAACGTGTTTACATAGGTCCTTACACAAGCATAGGAAACAACGTGAAAATCGATGAGGGCGAAATAGAAAACTCGATAGTCATGGACGACTGTTCTATAGAAATTGAGGGTAAAATAACTGATAGCCTCATAGGAGCCGGCACAACGTTGACGACTAATCAGAAAAGCCCGAAAGGGCATAGACTTGTTGTAGGAGAGTATTCAAGAGTAGTTTTGTGAAGTGTTACGAGTGATAGACGGAGTAGTTGCACGGCAGCTGAAGCTGATAGCCGATGAAAGAGGTTGGCTGATGGAAGTCCTGAGAAGCGATTGGGAACTTTTCGAAGGATTTGGACAAGCATACGTAACAGCAGCTTATCCGCAAGTGGTGAAGGCTTGGCACATGCATAGAACGCAAACAGACAACATAGCTTGCGTAGAAGGAATGGTTAAACTTGTTCTGTGCGATGGCAGAGAGAATTCGAGAACTAAGGGAGAAATCAACGAGTTTGTCATCGGCGAGAAAAACCCCATGCTCGTGAAAATACCGCCGCGAATTTGGCATGGGTTCAAAACCATAAGCGAAGGAGCTGCTCTCGTCATGAATGTACCCACCAATCTGTACAACTACAAAGAACCAGATGAACACCGATTACCACCAGACACTGACAAAATCCCCTATGATTGGAAACTTGCACCCTGGCTAAAACACGGGTGAAACAGGGAATGCAGGTCCTAGTCACAGGCGGAGCGGGTTTCATTGGCAGCAACTTCATAAGATACATGTTATCAGATTACGACGACGTAGAGATCACCAATTTCGACCTGCTCACCTACGCCGGTAGACTAGAAAATCTGCAAGATGTAAAAGACGATTCGCGTTACAGGTTCACTCAAGGGGATATTCGAGACAGAGAAGCAGTAGAACAGATTACAAGAGAAAAATTTGACTTGGTCGTGAATTTTGCCGCTGAAACCCACGTTGACAGAAGCATTGTAGAGGCTGGCTCCTTTGTCTTGACCGACGCGTTTGGAACTTATGTTCTTTTAGATGCTGCAAGAAAATTCGATGTTGAAAGATTTGTCCAAATTTCCACGGACGAAGTATACGGTAGCATAAAGGAAGGGTCTTTTAAAGAAACAGACACAGTAAACCCGTCAAGTCCGTACTCCGCAAGCAAAGCAGCAGGCGACCACATCGCTCTGGCCTTCTACAAGACATACGGACTATCCGTAGTTGTAACTCGCAGTTCCAACAACTACGGACCTTTCCAATACCCTGAGAAACTCATACCGAAGTTAATACTGAGGGCCATAGGCGACCAGCCACTACCTATCTATGGCGACGGAAAGCAGATGCGAGACTGGCTCTACGTAATAGACAACTGCGCTGCGATAAATTTGGTGGCTAAGAAAGGCAAAGCTGGAGGGATATACAACATTGGTTCAGGCGAGGAACGTATGAATATAGAGGTGGCGAAAGAAATACTGAGAACTCTAAAGAAACCTGAGAGTCTAATCACATTCGTTTCAGATAGACCGAGCCACGATCGTAGATATTCATTGGATACGACTAGAGTGAGAGCGCTTGGTTGGAAGCCAAACTTCGTCTTCTCTGAAGGTTTGGAAAAAACAGTTGATTGGTATCTGAAAAATAAATCGTGGTGGCGCCATTTAGCAAAAGACGACTTCTTCAGGGTAGATAATCCCTGGAGATTTAAACGTGCAGTTTAAATCTGTAAAAGGTAATCTACTGTGTCAAGATGGTGAAGATGCCTATTGACTGAGACTATAAGCCCGCAAACACACGTTGCGCGGGGAGCAACCTTCATTTTCATCCAAGGCTTTCTAAACGCGGCGCTAGGAGTACTCTATGTCTGGTTCCTGTTACATACAAAGGAAATAACAGGACAAATTTTGTTCACGGAATCTGATTTCGGTCTATTCAGCATCCTGAACTTTGTCTTAGCAATAACATCAACTTTGGGGATTTTCGCGCTTAGAGCCGCTTCTGTTCGATACATAGCACATTACATCGCTCAGGGAAAAATAGATGAAGCGAAATCCGTAGTGACTCGTGTTTTGCAGGTTTCTGTTGTCACCTCACTGATCATAGTCGTCTCGCTTCTTGTATTAGCAGGACTGTTTGCCAGTACTCTCGCAACGTCAGTTATCCTTTTCCAACTTATTCCTATATCTTCTGCTCTTCAAATCTTTTATTTTCAATCGTTGGGTTTTCTCCAAGGGCTACAAAGAATGCGTGAAATTGCAGCTATAGGCATCTTGTATACCGTGGCTCAGTACACACTTGCCATAACTCTCGTCTATGCAGGGTTTGGCGTCCTTGGGATAGTCATAAGTTGGATCTTTGCTCTCACTTTAGTATGCCTTGTTGCTTTTCTGATAACGTTTCGTTACTTTGAATTCTCGACACAGGTTCATGAGCTAAAACCACTTCTCGCGTTTTCCTTCCCGATTTATGTTTCTGCGCTTTTGACTTTCATTGTTGGTTGGGTAGATCAGATTCTAGTATTTCCTTTTTTGGGGATTGAAGCACTCGGAGTGTATAATCTTGCTGTTAGAGCTTCCGTTGTTCCCAACCTGGTCTCGACGGCGATAATTGCTTCGCTTTTCCCTAAGTTGTCTGAGTTGTATTCGGTTAAAGGAGTTCGAAGTCTAGGAGACGCTTTTAGGACTTCTACTCGCTACGCTGCTTTTTTGGGTTTTCCCATATCTCTATTGGTGGCAACGTTGGCTTATCCGATAATTGTTCTGTTTGCAACTGTTAGGTTTGTAGATGCCGTGGTTCCATTGGCAGTCATGTGTATGGCTTCTCTTCCAACTGTTTTGGGCTCGGCCATTCTTCCTACGTTATATACCCTTAGAAGGACAAAAGTGGCCTCTTCAATCACGATGATTTCAATTGTCTCAGAAGGGGTTCTTTCCTACATTGTCTTGGCACACTTAAATGCGGGTCTAGCAGGCGTCGCCTTCGCAAGGTTTTTTGCTGCGCTCGCAGGATTCGGCCTGGGAGCATATGTACTCTGGTTGTCTCTTAGGATAGAATTCGACAAAGAAGCTCTATGGAAGTCAGCTGCAGCTTCCATATTCATGGTTCTATCAATCATTGCATTGGAAGTTCTAAGAGGGGCCCTCAGCCCTTCATCGTACCAGTTTCTCGTCCTGCGTTTGCGTCAGCTACCCATTTATGCGGCCGTAGGAGCAGCTGTGTACGTTCTTTCTCTGATTGCTTTAAAAGCTGTAAAGAAACAAGACATAGAATTATTAAGCGATTATCTTCCTTCGAATCTTCGATGGATCGCTAGCTTGTTTAGTCGTATTGCGGGAGTAAAATAACGCCGTTGTGAAACAGCAGCATTCTAGAAGACACGCTGATGCCTCTTTCCTTTAAAAATGCCTTGTGCAATAACAGGTCTATCATTTTCTAGTCTAAGCAAGCTTTTGCCTCTAAACCCCTTAAAGCTTTTGAGCCCAACAAGATCCATGATTGTTGGTGCAACATCTAAGAGAGAAGATTTTTTGGAGATCCTCCTGTGTTTCATTCCGCCACCAGATATAATGAGAGGTACGTGGAGAAGAGTCTCGGTTAGGTGTTTGCTATGCCCAACTACCCCGTTTTCCATAAATTCCTCTCCGTGATCAGCAGTAACAACGATAATAGTGTTTCCAAAATCGCCATTCGTTAGCTTAGACAGGTATTTTTCTAAAGTTTGATCTATGTGAAGTATCTGAAGGTCATAGAGTTTTTTGAACAATCGGAGTTCACCTGAGGTTAAGCTCGAAGTTATGCCCCATTGTTTGTAGATCAAAAAAAACGCCTTTGATTTGCTGAATCCTATTTGACGTAACGCATCATGGCTGGGGCAGTAAGGAACATGAATATCCATCAGGTGACACCAAAGGAAGAACGGTGGCTGAACATGTTGAGCCCACTCGGTAGCTTGACTCAAGATCGTTTCTGCATCAGCATTTAAGGACATATTCTTTAGGTACCATTTGGCAAGAAGCAGGCGCAGCTTGTTTATTCTGGAGAAGAAGCGACGGACCTTTCGGTTTCGAGCAAAAAACGTTTTTCGGATGTTGAACTTAACTGGTTTCTCCTCATCTTTTCGCATGCCGAAATCGATATGTTTTTCAAATCCGCGAGTGTACCCAAAAATCGGGGAGAGATAAGGGTTGTCATGGAAAAAAGCGTTAGTGTATCCATAGTGCGCTAACACTTGAGATAGTAGTTTCCTTTTTCTTGAAATTATGGCTGGGGTGCTGAATTCAAAATATTCGCCGTAGTCAAGAGGGTACGTGCTTGTTATTAGAGATGCTATCGAAGCGCAAGTATAAGAGGAGTTTGCATACATGTTAGAGAAGACTAGACCGTTTTCAGCCAACCCGCTAATGTAAGGGGATGTTTTGTGTTCATATCCGTAGCAGTTGAGGTGATCAGGTCGCAGGCAATCGACAGTGATAAGAATTATGTTGTTCAGCATTTTTCAGTCCTTGTTTTGATTGTGCGCAAAATGCTCAGATCCATGCCATCATTCGACGCTTTCGATTTCTGGCTTTATGTCTCACACGTAGAGATTTTACTCAAGCCTGCTCTTTGGGTAAGTTTATCACGTTGCCGTCAGTATCCTCTGGTATATCTAAACCAAGAAAATCGAGAATCGTTGGAACTATATCAAATACTGTAGTGCCCTTTATCCAAGATGGTTGGATATCGCTCTTGTTTATCATTATGATACCGTCAGGATGATGTGCGGGAAAACTTCGCCTTACAACCGATTTAGGGGATATCACGTCGCCGCGAAATGCAAAACCTGAATTGAAGTTCGGAACTATGATCAAATCGGGCATGACTTCCAACTGCTTTCCATCATAAAGCTCTTCCTTCTTCCATATACCTCCTATAAAATGCTCTTTCTTCAGCGCAGAAACTATGTAATTGATTAGCTGCTTTTCCTTCACATAAATTCCAAACCCATGAGCAAACGCTCTTGACGCTTTGGGATCGATGTGTGTTGTCAACCGTGCTTTAATGTTTGCCTTCCTCAGAAGTTGTCTATAAGTTTTCAGTAATGCAAATTCAACTGGGGATGGCATAGCAGAAAGATACTTATACAATCCCTCAGGCAAAGGAAATTGTCCTTTCTGTTCCTCGACCTGTCGATGACACGAGATATCCTTGATGACTTGCCGTTTCGCCTTTTTCGCAACTCCGAGTTTTTCGAGAGATGTGTTAGGATACACTCCATAGCCGAATTTTCCAAAGCCATGGTCAGAAACGACCACAAGCAAGTCAGTGACTTCTTCAACTAAACCGAAAGTCTCATCGATCTTAGTGAGCAGCTTCATTAGCCTTCTGTCTTTTTTCATAACCGTATCGTAATATCTGTGAAATAGATGGTCCGGTTCACTATATATTACCCAGAACAGGTCCCAATTGACCTTTTGCAGCAGCTTGTTGACTGTATCGACACGGCTCGAAACCTCCGCATACTCGGCATCCCAATCTTTCTTTAGCAAAGGTGAAGGTCTGCCTAGTGAGGGACCGTGATAGTTCAATGCAAATTGCTTAATCTCTGGAGAGTATGTTATTTCTGGAGATAGCCAATCGGTGATGACGAATGATCCTTGGATTTTTCTTATCGGGTAAGTCAGTAGTTGGTTTACGCAAACACTCTTTAGGTTTTGAACTGCTACCATTTCATGGATTCTAAGGTATTTCACGTCCTGTGAACTCAAGATCGAGGTATTATCGTAGTTTTCCGTGGGTCTCGTAAATCCGAAAATGCCATGTTTTCCTGGATTCACGCCCGTTGCAATGCTTGTCCACGCTGGAGCCGATTCTGGAGGGATTGCCGATGGTAATGTCCCTCTTACTGACTTCTCTGCAATCTCTTGGAGGTTTGGTAGCACGTTCCATTTAAAAAGCTTGTCAAGGATTTTCCATGACATGCCGTCTAAACCTATAACCGCCGCCTTTTTCATAATACCTCTCCCAAAAGCTCATTCAATCTTTTTCGGTTTTTCCTGAATTTTTCTATGTCTATAGCAGGTCTCCCGACGATTTTTGCCCCATCAGGAACATCACGTAGTACTAGGCTACCGATGCCTATGAAAACGTTGCTCCCTATTTTGATGCTGTTTTTTATTGTTGAATGGGGAGCTATGTAAGTATGATTCCCGATCTCGGTTGCTCCTGCCACTAATGTCATTCCAGTTATTATGCAGTGCTTCCCTATTTCAACTTCGTGCCCAATGTCGCAATTTGGTCCGATTTTGGTACCTCTTCGGACAACAGTAGGTCTGAGTATTCCCTTTTGAACCGTTGTATTGCTTCCTATATCAACATCATCTTCAATAATCAGATGACTCAAATGGGGCACTCTTCTGAGCTCGCCCTTTCTGTTTTTTCCGTAATCCAGTCCCTCTGCCCCCAAAACGGCATTGGCCCTTATGGTTACTCTATTTCCGATCAGAGAATTTGCATAAATCGTTGCATTTGGATGTATGTCAACATCCTTCCCGATTTTCACGTTTGAAGCTATATAGGAAGAGGGAGATATAGTAGCGGTTTCGTGTACAAAGAATTCCTGAAGGACTCTCGCAAAATCGTACTTAGGGTACTCGCTGAGAATCAAGGTAGGTTTGTTTTCGATTTGCTCAAGTTTTTGTTTGAGATGTCTTTGGCATAAGACTATTCCAGCACTTGTGTTGCTAATAGCATCCAGATCCTTTTCATCGCTCTTCAAATAGCAATACGCTAGCTCATCATTTCTTGCAGTGTGCAAGTAACCAGGCTTTGTTACCTCCTTTTTTGCATCGCCTATTATCTCTCCCTTGATGAAAGAGGCTATTTCCTCAGCGTTCACGGTACCTTCACCGATTCAAAAGGGCGTTCATCGCATTTTCATGGAAGAACCTTGCGTGGTTCTCTTCCCTAACATGCTGTTTCCAGTCATTAGCTATTGTGAACGGTAGCAGAGGATAGTCGCTTCCGTAAATGAATTTGTGCTTGAGATACTTGTTCATAGCCTTGATGTAGGACTGCGGCAGATGTTTTGGTCGCAGTGCGCTGACTTCTAGGTAAACGTTTGGATGACGATTTGCTAATACTAGAGGCAGGTCACCGAAACCGTTACCCGCGTGAGACATTACTATGCGCAAATCAGGGAAGTCAACTGCAATATTGTCAATTCTGAATGGATGGTTCAAATGGAGTTTTGCTCCAGAGTAGTAATGTAAAGAAGAATGGATGATTGCACACACGCCGTGGTCAACACAGAGAGCAAACAATGGGTAGAGCTTTCTGTCATCTATTGCCATGGGGGGATTTTGAAGGAGCCCACCAAAATTAAAGCCTAGAAAACCTGTTCTTAATGACTTTTCCAATTCTGCATAAGCCTTCATTATCCCATCCTCCAACCGTGTCCCTGCGATTCCGATGAAAACGTCGCCATACTCGCCACACATCTTAGCGATGAGTTCGTTTCCTTCAGCACTTCCAGAACATAACACTGCCTTTGTTATGCCAACATCTTTCATTTCTTGTATCGTCTCGTTAGGGCTCTGATAGGTCAGCCTCGGCTTCATCTTGTAGAAATCAATATATCTTTTGAATTGGGGAATTGGCTTTGGAACCCATGCCCTTAATGCTTCTGGTGTTCTGAGTCTAACTCTAAAGTCAATCACATTTCTTCAACTCAATCAGGTCATCGTAGATTTTCATAAACTTTCTTACCACGTTTTCAGGATTATGGTACGTCTTGAAGTATTCATATTGTTTTTCCCAAACGTTTTCGTCTCTCAGCGAAAGGACCGCGTCTGCAATGTCTTTTGGCGTGAATATGTCCAGCAAGGGAAAGGCTTCGTATTCAGTAAACTTAGATGAAACATGTGTTATGACAGGTCGTCCACACGCAATGGCCTCAAGAGCGACCATTCCTATACTCCCCCCGACTCCGATTGGTCCGATAACTACATCAGCGCTCCAGTAGTATTTCGGCATGTCTGAATGGGGGACTGGGGGCAAAACCTTCATGTGCAAGCCAAGCAGCTTTGCAAGTTTCAAAGTTCTGTTGATGTCAACTCCATATTCAACTATACTGACCTCGACATTCCGCTCAATTTTCTTGAGAGCTTTTATGATCTTGTCCGTTCCTCTGAGACTCCAATCACTTGCTGAGGCAATCAGAATTCTTATTTTTTCTTCTGTTTCTCGCGGAACTCTAACGCAGAATATGCTTTCATTGACCAAGTTAGGAACGTACTCTGCGCTTTTGTTGTATTTTCTTGCTGTCTTTAAGAGGTTTGGTGTACTCACAACGATCTTGTCGCAGTTTTTCAAATTGTGACGTACGATTCTTCCTAGGACAAATCTTTTAATGCTGTCCCTCAAATCGCTTCCATGTGCATGACCGACAATTGGATGTTTGCCGAGTCTTAGTGCCAGCCAGCAGTCTTGAAGTAAGTAATGGCAATGATAAACGTCTCCGTTGGATCTCAGAATCCTCCAGCAGATCTTAACAGTTTTGTCAAAGAGCCCTTTAGTTCTTTTCAAATGAACTACATTGGAGTCCTCTGAAAAGTATTTTGTCAATGTCTCTCCGACGAAGGAACAATCGTTTATCATAACTACTTTCATTGTTGCGCCTTCATTGAGCAAGCTTCAGGTTTCTTTGGAGCTTCTCTTCCAAAACTCTCACTCTTCTTTCGATCTTCTCCACTTCCTTTAAAACACCTTTATCCTTAATCTCCTTTTTCCTGAACTCGTTTGACTTTAAAATGAGCTGAAGGAACTCTGAATCATAGCTCTTCAAGAGCAACTTCGTGTTAGGAATCAAACAGTGTCCTCCTATGACCCCTGGATAATGGGGAGGTTTGTTTAGTCGCACTCTATGTACATCTGCTAACATGTCAACAACCTGGTCAAAGTCTGCTCCAAAATGGCGGGAAATCCTATGCATTTCCTGAAAGACAGCAATCATCCATGCACGGTAGGTTGTTTCAAATAACTTTGCCAATTCGGTTTCCACAGGTCCACGTAAAGCCTTCGTTTTCAATCCTATTTCTTTGAAATGCTTGACAGTCAGGTCAGTTGACTCACTATTAACGCCTCCAATATATTTTGTCCAAAAGAGCAAATCCTTTTTCATAGTGTTCTCCTTTCGATGGATGCCTCGAACAGGAGAATGAGACAGATTACATTTAGTGCCCTCATAAACCTTCAAAGTGGTGCCCGGAGAAACGGTGCTATTAATAATAACCAATTTCGGTGTAAACTGTCTAACATAATCTATGGTTGTCTTCACAAATTTGTCCTGGTCATAACATGGATAACAGATATGTAACACCTCTACCTCTTGAGGAAATGTCCCCTGCTTAATGGTACTCATCTTCTTTTCATCAATATCCCAGCCATAAACTCTAAACCTCCCACAATCATTCAATAGCTGAAACAAAGGATGTCCGACCTCTCCTAGACCGAGGACCATAACTCTCCGTTTAGCCACCGTCAAACCTCAAAAATCAATAAAAACACTAGACTATATAAATGTGGACGCCGGCAAAATTAAATGGTGTCTAATCTCATCAAGGCTCTCGAACGATTCTTTCGATGTAGTCTATTGGATTTTCAAGCTGATCGATTTTTTCTTTAAAATCCCACTTTTGACCTAGGTACCTCTTTGCTAGTTTGAGCACTTCACTTAGCCCTACGGTGAATAGAGGAAATCCTTGTTCAGAAAGATAATTGTTGACATAAGACATTCCGAAAGTGCGAATCACAATGCTCGGAGTTCCCTGTAATGCAGCTTCTCTGGAAATGGTTCCACCGACACTTATTACCAAGTCTGCGGCGGCTGAAAGACTAACAGAATCAACAAATGTCTGCGGAACGACTAACCCCGATCGGAGATGTCTGTCATAGCGGGGGATGAACAGCACATTACCTAGAGAAACAAGTTTCTTGGCTATATCTTCCGTAGCGTCGCTCTTTCCCTTGGCATAAGATGCTTTAGTTTCCATCTGTCTAACGACGATTAAGGGTCTTTCATACTCGGTGGGCTTAGGCTTGTAGTTTCTTACCCAGGCTACCTCATCCACTCCGTCGAATTGGATGATTTTCCTAACTCCAAATCTTTCATATTCTCGTTTTGGTATTGCTTTTGAAGCGATTACGAAATTAACTAGTGGCAGTGCGAGTTTATTTGCTGCAGTAGCATGAGGGGCATCTGCTGTTGATATCGTGGGTATGCCGAGTCCGAAGGCAACACGACACAGCTCTATAGAACCGTGGGAGATGGCATAGTGTGGAATTTCAGTCTCGAACATTTCAGAGAAAGCGAGTTGACGTTTCAAGCTTTCTTTCAGTCTTGAATATGATGAAGCAGGTGAATATTCGCCTACGACTTTGAACATTTCGCCATGTAGCTTGAATAATGCAAGAGTGTCAGGGTGTTTTCGTGTCGTGAATATGACTTCATGCCCTGACGCTCTAAGCCGCTGAGCTACTGCTACTCCATACCTTACGTGTTTTCCGGTACAAGCGTCGTACCAAACCTTCAAGTTATCACCCTGACGAATCCACAACCAATCTGTTTCGCAGCGGCTTCATCGTTGTCCCTGTCTCCGATAAAAAGTACATCACGGGGCTTCAAACCCATTTGAGCTATAGCTCTCTTAATTTGCCACACCCTATCTATTTCATCTTCCCTTGTAACTATGACAGCAAAAGACAGGTGAAAACGGTCAAGAATTTTTCTGACAACCACCCTGCCTTGCATAGTGACTAGGGCAAGGGGCTTTTTGGAATAGTTCTTATAGAGTTCTATTCCTTCATCGCTGAGGCGTATATTCGCTAATGCTTCCAGCTCTGCATGTTCCCAAAGTTTGTAGGCTTTCTGCCGGGATTCATCGTCCAGTTCTTTTAAAGTCTGAGTCAACGGCTTCGCCTTGCGGATTTTCAGCTCTCTTTCAATTTCCCTATACAACATTTCATAGTCTATGGGAAGCTTAACCAGAGTTCCCTCTAAATCGAAAACCACGCCGACTGTCATTTATACATTGCCCCAACAACTTTCCCCGCCTTGACAAGTCTTGCAGGCGCATCGATATGTCTGATCCAGTAGAGTTCCTTTGGCAGAATGTTGTATTTCCGAATGTTAGGTATGTGTTCTTTGTAGGCGAGTTTTATGTAGAAATAGGGGAAGTTTGCATGATAATTCTTAAGCAATTTCTTGCTCGTGTAAGAAAAGAAGAATGAAGTAGTGAACATGCGTCCCGAGTTGATTTCAGTGGCACATGGAATTCCCTTGTAGTTCTCCTTCAAATCTACACACGCAATGCCATTGAATTTCGGGTCGATTGCTAGCACGGCTTCGGTGGCGACCTCGTTGACATCGTCATCGTGGATTGTTCGTTGAACAGAAGGAGTTCCAGTAATTCCAGAAGGAGCGAGGTGTGGGTAGATGTATTGTAACCGCTCTCGAGCCATGGAAATGACAAGGTTGCCATCTTTCCAAAGGCTGTGAAAGCCAATGTTCCTTCCCCGCAAATGTTCTTGTGCAATGAACTCCCATTCCATGTTACGGGATTTCCAGTAATTTATCCAAGACACCGCCGTTTCCAGACTGTTTGCAGGGGTGCTTCCTCTTCCTCCCGCCCCCTTTTTGGCTCTTATCCAAAGAGGTGTGCCAAGTTCTTCAAAAGCTCTTTTCACATCGCTTTCGATCTTTAACTCAAATGTTTTTGCCGTAGGGATATCTCTTCTTTTCCACTTCTTAGCTGATTCAAGCTTATCTTGGCAAATGCGCACTGCTGTTTTTGAAGGAAGAAAAGTGCTTGCGCTCAATCTTTCTCTGTTTTCAGAAATGACTTTCACTTCGATATCTGGTTGTGGATGAACAAACTCGATTTTTTCTCTTTTGATAACTTCCTTTATTTCGTCAATGTAGTCAGGATCACCGGCTTTTGACACCAAATACGTTTTATCAGTGAGGGCCAGACTGTCGTAATGCTGGTTTGCTTCAGTGCCCACCAACAACATTTTTTCTGGAGCGATTTTCAAGGACTTCGTGAAGTTCACACCAGCTGGGCCACCAGCACCTGTTATCAAGACTCTTTTCACCATATAGACCACACAAAAACCGCTATGAATGTTGAAAGCGTGACAAGCGACGATACAGCCAAGACAAGTTTTCGCTCTGTCAAAAGTCTATTGTGCGCAATTAGCGTTACTAAGCTACGCTTGCTATTTGAACGTAATTTAGTTCCTTCCAAGACGAGGTGGGCAGTTTTCCCAAATAGGAAAACGTTTAGCAATATTAGAGAAGAGTTAAAGATGAAGGGCAGAATTGAAAGCAGCAATGTTTGCTCGTTGTTGGCTATAATTGAATATGAGGCAAGTGTGATGCCGATGGCGAAAGAACCTGTATTACCTACAAAAACTTTCCCGAGAAAATTGAAAGCAGCTAAGACGAGATAGACGATCAAAGGAATGAAGAGCAAAACGCTTCGGCTGGACGTGAACATTAGACCTATCATAACTATTGAGGGACAGATTGTTTCTAGGCCGTTTAATCCACCTAGCTGATTTACAGCATTGGTGGCAACAGTTACAATTAGAGGAATTATCGCAAAATAGAACAATGTTTCCCCCAATGGAAAGCCTCCGAGATGGAATTTGCTGAAATCCACTTTGCCAAAAATGTACGTAGCCATTACTGGTTTTCCCTCGCGCAACACAGCAAGGGGCAAAGACGCAAATATTGGAAGAAAGGCCTTATACCGCCATCTTAGGTCCATCCAGTCATCAAGAAGACCCATAAATCCTCCGAACAAAATGCAGCCAGCTAAAGGCAACGCTGCTGCATAATCAAGATAGTAAAGGAGAAAGAGGTAAACGGAGCTTACCAAAACATACAGCACACCTAGCCCGTTCGGAATTAACGGTTTATTTGGTTTATGTTGATCAACGACTTTAGGAAACAAATTATCCGCCTTCAAGAAGAGGGGTAGTCGATCTCGTATTGCTGGTAGTCCACTTCGTAAAGCGCAACCAAAGCATAAAGATAGACAGTTTGACCCTCGGCTTGCCCAATGGCCGCTACAGCTCTTCCAGGCGAGAAGTGGGAGACCTTGAAATACTTCAACTGTGTTTCTTCTGCTGAAGAAACTTTGGAGTGTTTTGCAGTCTGCATCAGCTTAAAGACCGTAGTGTTTTTTCCCACATCATTCCACATCCATTGTCCTTGCTCTGTTACGTTTCCAAAGGTGTTGTATTGTTCACGATCTCCCCACTCATGATAGAATCCAGCTGCCACGGTCTGATTGGCAATCCTAGCCATCCATCTCCATTTGCCCTCGTCACCGTAACCACTGTCACCTCCTAGACTGTTGAATGTTGTGAAGACAAGTATGTGTGTCGGTGGACCGTCTGGACCGTTGAACTTTTCTTTCAGGATTCTTACTGCTTGAGTTTCGTTGGACATGAACACTCTGCCTATCTGTCCTATATGCGTGGAGTTGAAAGTAGCATTGTCGGCAAGAGATGTTCGATTTCCCTTCACTGTAATCCAGTACCCATAGTCCCACCAACTGCAAACAATTGCTTTTTCCGGAAGATTAAGTTTCATCCATTCAAGCATCTCAGTCCACTCAGTTACCGCCCCTGCGGGTTTTATTGGAACGCTTGCAGAAAGTATCGTTGGTGGCGAGTAAGCATGTGTATACATTCTTGGTGATGGGAATGCATATGTCAGCGTTAAGAGAAGGAATATAAGGATGACAACCGATCCGCTGAATTCCTTTCCAACATGTCCCTTGACATATTTCTTGCCTGAGGATAAGCTGGGCGCCTTTTTCATTAGAGAGATGAAGGGCCTAAGCAAATTCACGATCCCTATCGCCATCAAAATGCCAAACGCTGGTGCCAATAAAATGGTTAAACGAACCATTGAGGACGCAAAATACAATGTTGTCAAACCGAAAATAATGATGTATAGGTTTCGATTGGTTAAGTCCCTTATTGCAAAGAATAGGCCTAACGCAAAGAAAAGTACGCCGATACCGTAGTCATAGTATATAGAACCCCAAGCTGTAAGTCTATGCTCTTGAACCGATTGATAGATCTGTGATTGCCCCCGTTGCAGTGGGTCCACAACGCGAATGAACTTTCCAGCAATTGAGCGCGTATAGCCTAGATATGATAAAGCAAGAAATCCACCTATTATGGCGGCAAAGAAAACCACTGTAATGATGATTTTCCACTTTTGGGTATTTGTGGCGTTCAGTATCTCCTTGAGACAAAGCAAACCGAAAACTCCTAAAGCTGGCAAGATCGCCCAAGAGGTGAGGTATGTAACGGAGTTTTTGGGCACGTTAATTGCTATGAACAAACCTAGACCAAACGTTATGCTGTATGAAATAAGTAGACGACGCGAGTAACGTCTGATCAGAATCAAAGCAAACACGAAAAGAGTTGCCATTGCAATGGGATAGAGCGCAGCTCCCCATGAGGCAGTGATGTAACCAAGCGCCAATCCAGCAGTTACTGCGTAGATTGTCGATTGTTTTCGTGAACGTTCTTTATCCAAAGCTCTAAGAAATAAGAAGCCAAAGAGAATGATTGCCCCTATTCCAACTGTCTCGTCATCAAAGAAGCCTGCAGAGGTTCTGGTGATGTGTGAGGGATTTAACGCGAGGAAAAAAGCCGAAAGGAGACCTACAGCCTTGCCTCCAACATCACTTCCCAAGAAAAACGCCATCAAACACGCCAATGCTCCGAAGATGGCTGGAAATATTATGCAAAGATGATAAAGCGATATAGGTACGCCTAAAATCGAAAGTATGTTGTATAGAGTTGCCGCGGTCATGGGTAAGCCTGGAAAGCCTTTTTGTCCCACTGACACTTCGAGCGGATACCATCGACGAGCTTCAGAGGTTTTCCATGTAACCCAATCAAAATATCCGTCTTTGGCAATTTTCTCCGTGAACTGGTATTGAAAATATGGATCGAATTCTGAGAGTTCAAGTCCCCAACGGATGGGGAATAGCCTTATGGAGAAGGCTATAAAGAAGATAAGAGTTACAGCTGAAAATGTGAGCAACGTAGAACGAGATATGGAGATTCTTATTCTTGACAGACTATGAAGAGCAGCTAAGACTCCTTCTCGCGTTATTAAGCTTCTAAGGTCCAATAACCATGTCTCCAGTTCGTTCAAACAACTTGACAGAACTCTTTTATTTTCCTTGCGGTTTTCGGAAAGAATTCCGCCTCATCGTTTTCTTGCGTAACCATATCGGTTGCGATTGTAGAAAGGAAACTTGACAATCTCTGCTTTTGCCTCTTTCTTTCTTATTTTCACGTTAACTGTCTCACCTTCGACAGCGTGTTCAGTTTGGACGTAGGCCATGGCGATGCCCCCCTTTAATAACGGGGAGAAAGTTCCACTTGTTACGTAGCCTATTTTCTTTCCAGCTTTGAAGATTTCATGTTTTCGGCGCGGAATTCCAGCTTCGAGCATTTTTAGACCTATACGCTTTTTGTTTATTCCTTGAGCTTTTTGCCTGAGCAAGGCTCCTTTGCCTATGAAGCTGTCCTTTTTCAGCTTCACCACAAAGCTTATCCTTGCTTCTAGGGGTGTAATGTCTTCGTTTATGTCGTTTCCGTAGAGACACAGACCTGCTTCCAGTCTTAGGGTGTCCCGAGCACCTAAACCACAAGGCTTAATGTTGAACTCTTTTCCCGCTTCAAGAATGGCGTTCCATGCCGACACGGCCTTTTCTGGATTTGAAACTGGAGTGTTCCAGATGAAGACTTCAAACCCGTCTTCGCCAGTTTAGCCTGTTCTTGATACAAAGGCTTCAAAGCCTGCAAGATTTGTCCAGCTACATTTAAATCGTTCAATTTGGCTTAGGTCTTCCGAGGCAATTTTCTGGAGAGTTTCCTGAGCCTTCGGACCCTGGACCGCGAACATGGCTATGTTATCTGACACATCTTCTATCCTTACGTTGAAACCTTCTGCTTTTTCTGTTAGCCATTCATAGTTTTTCTTTCTGTTAGCTGCGTTGTAAACCATGAAAAATTCGTTTACTTCTTGTCTTGAAAGGATGAAGTCATCTTTTATTCCGCCCTTTTCGTTGCACAT